>JALZOK010000006.1:0-4315 GCA_030857225.1 Actinomycetota bacterium | reverse complement strand
CCGCCTTCAGGGATTTTGCGCGACGGGAATCCGCGCGAGCGGATTCCGGTCTTGCGCGAGCTAGCAAATCAGTCCTCGACCTCGACCTCGCCGACCTCGACCTCGACGGCGGGCTCCTCACCCTCGATGCCTCCAAGCTCTTCGTCGGCGGCAAGCACGAGCTCACCTTCCTCGTCTGGCGCTTCGCCGCCCTCCTCGACCTCCTCGGCGGTGGGCGGTCGCGCGGCCGCGCGCAGCGAGCCCGGCGACAGGTCGATGCCGAGCTCCTCGGCTGCCCGCAGGAGCTCGTCGTCCTCCTCGCGGACCTCGACCTCACGGCCCTCGTCCGAGAGGACCTGGACGTCGAGCGCAAGAGACTGCATCTCCTTGAGCAACACCTTGAACGACTCGGGAATGGACGGCTCGGCGATGTTCTCGCCCTTGACGATCGCCTCGTACGCCTTGACGCGCCCGATGGTGTCGTCGGACTTGATCGTGAGCATCTCCTGCAGCGTGTAGGCGGCGCCGTACGCCTCTAGCGCCCAGACCTCCATCTCGCCGAAGCGCTGGCCGCCGAACTGCGCCTTGCCGCCGAGTGGCTGCTGAGTGACGAGCGAGTACGGGCCTGTCGAGCGTGCGTGGATCTTGTCATCCACCAGATGCAGCAGCTTCAGGATGTACATGAAGCCAACGGTCACCTCTTGGGTGAACGGCTGGCCCGACTTGCCGTCGAAGAGCTTCACCTTCCCCGAGCTCTTGCTTCCGCGGGGGGCGGATTCGTCGACACCCATCTGCACATGGCCGTTCGAGGCCGAGCGCGCCCAGGCGACCAACGCATCGTCGACATCGCCCTCGGTGGCCCCGTCGAAGACCGGGGTGGCCACGGAGCGCGGATCGGGAGCGTTGATCGGCGCGCGGGCACTCACCGGCCCCCCTTCCGGGAAGACGCCGTGCGCGGCCGCCCAGCCCAGGTGTGTCTCGAGGATCTGGCCGATGTTCATACGACTCGGGACGCCGAGCGGGTTCAGCACGACGTCGACCGGTCGGCCGTCCTCGAGGAACGGCATGTCCTCCTCCGGGACGATCTTGGCGATGACGCCCTTGTTTCCGTGGCGGCCGGCGAGCTTGTCGCCCTCTGCGATCTTGCGCTTCTTGGCGACGTAGACACGCACGAGCTCGTTGACGCCCGGCGACAGGTCGTCGCCCGAGTCGCGGGCGAACGTCTTGACACCGATGACCTTGCCGCCCTCGCCGTTCGGAACCTTCAGCGACGTGTCGCGAACCTCGCGCGCCTTCTCTTTGAAGATCGCGCGGATCAGCTTCTCCTCCGCTGTCAGCTCGGTCTCGCCCTTCGGTGTGACCTTGCCCACGAGCAGATGGCCGGCGTCGACGTCCGCGCCGATGCGAACGACGCCGCGCTCGTCCAGGTTGGCGAGTGACTCCTCGGAGCGGTTGGGGATGTCGCGAGTGATCTCCTCGTCGCCGAGCTTCGTCGACCGAGCGTCGATCTCGTACTCGTGGATGTGGATCGAGCTCAGCACGTCGTCCTTCACGAGCCGCTCGGAGATGACGATCGCGTCCTCGAAGTTAAAGCCCTCCCAGGGCATGAAGGCCACCAGGAGGTTGGCGCCGAGCGCGAGCTCGCCGCCGTCGGTCGAGCTCCCGTCCGCGAGCACCTCGCCTTTCTTGACCTTGTCGCCGAGCGTGACGACCGGCTTCTGGTGGATGAGCGTGCCCTGGTTCGAGCGCATGAACTTCGTCATCGGATACTCGTCGCGGGTGCCGCGACCCTCGACGACGATCCGCTCGGCGTCCACGTCGACGACCGCGCCGTCATTCCTCGCGAGAACGACGTCACCGGTATCCACCGCTGCGCGGAACTCGAGACCGGTGCCTACGAGCGGGGCCTGCGGAATCATCAGCGGGACCGCCTGACGCTGCATGTTCGCGCCCATAAGGGCGCGGTTCGCGTCGTTGTGCTCCAGGAACGGGATGAGTGCGGTCGCCACCGAGACGATCTGCGCGGGTGAGACGTCCATGTACTCGACATCCTTCGGCGAGACGATGACCGCCTCGCCTTCGCGCGAGCGGCAAAGCACCTGGTCGTTCTCGAACTTGCCCGACTTCGGATCGACCGGCTCCGACGCCTGCGCGATCGTGAACTGTCGCTCTTCGGCTGCGTCCAAGTAGATGATCTCGTCGGTCACCTTGCCGCTCTTCACCACGCGGTACGGCGTCTGGATGAAGCCGAACTGGGAGACGGTCGCGAAGGACGCGAGCGATCCGATAAGGCCGATGTTCGGTCCCTCCGGCGTCTCGATCGGACACATCCGGCCGTAGTGGGTCGGGTGCACGTCACGCACCTCGATCGGGGCGCGCTCACGCGTGAGCCCGCCCGCCCCGAGCGCGGAGAGGCGGCGGCGATGCGTCAAGCCGGCGAGGGTGTTGGTCTGATCCATGAACTGGCTGAGCTGCGAGGAGCCGAAGAACTCCTTGAGCGCAGCCACAACCGGGCGGATGTTGATGATCGTCTGCGGAGTGATCGTGTCGACGTCCTCGGTCGTCATCCGCTCGCGCACGACCCGCTCCATGCGATAGAGCCCGACCCGGAATGCCTCCTGGATCAACTCGCCGGTCGTTCGGAGTCGGCGGTTGCCGAAATCCTCGTACTCGTCGAGTTCCGCGCGAATCGGGTCACGGGAGAGCTGCGAGGCCTCAGCCGCGAAATCCTTCGCGTCCTCGGGCACGCCGAGGTTCGTCGGAAGGTCGACGAGCCGGCGGACGAGAGCGACGATGTCCTCGGTCGAGAGCACCCGCACGTCGTCGGGAACCGAGACGCCGAGACGCTGGTTCAGCTTGTAGCGCCCGACCCGCGTCAGGTCGTATCGCTTCGGATCGAAGAAGAGCGACCGAAGCAGGTTGCGCGCGTTGTCGAGGGTCGGCGGCTCGCCGGGGCGCTGCTTCTTGAACACCTCGATCAGCGCCTCTTCCTCGCGCGTCGAAGGATCCTTGTCGAGCGTGTTGGCGATGTAGATCGAGCCCCCGAAGAGCTCGAGGATCTTCTCGTTCGAGCTCATGTCGAGGGCGAACCCGGTCGTCGGGTCCTCGGCGGGAAGCGCACGCAGAAGCGTCGTGATCGGCAGCTTGCGCTTGCGATCGATGCGCCCGTACACGATGCCCTTCTTGTCGATCTCGACCTCGAGCCACGAGCCACGGGAAGGCATCAGGTTCGCCATGAAGACCTGCTTCGTGGCGTCCTTCGGCTCCATCAAGTACGCGCCTGGGCTCCGGACGAGCTGCGTGACGATCACGCGCTCGGTTCCGTTGATGATGAACGTCCCCCAAGGGGTCATCATCGGGAAGTCGCCCATGAAGACCCGCTGCTCGCGGATCTCACCGGTTTCCTTGTTGACGAACCGGACCGTGATCGAGAGCGGAACCTGGTACGTCAGGTCCTTCTCACGGCACTCCTGGATTGTGAACTGCGGATCCCCGAACTCATAGTCGGCGAACTCCACGGCGAGAGTGCCCGTGTAGTCCTCGATCGGCGAGATGTCGTCGATCGTCTCGCGCAGGCCCTCCCTCATGAACCACTCGAAGGAAGCCTTCTGGATATCGATGAGGTTGGGGAGGTCGAGGACGTGCTTCAGGCGCGAAAAGCTCTTGCGCGCGCGGGGCGCGACAGCAACGCTGCTCAAATGTGACAGCCTCCCTTAACGACGTGCAGGGTTGGACGGACGAGACCTCGGCGGAACCACGGAGGATAGCGCACGAGCACACCCCGCCGCAACCGCTTTTGGAGCGGATGGGGTGCGTTGGGAAAGTGTAGCGGATGGGGCAAGCCTGGTGCCTGTCACCAGCGGTGACAGGCACCAGCTTCTCGCCGAGCGCGAAGCAAGCCTCGCCGCTACTTCAGCTCGACGGAAGCGCCGGCTTCCTCGAGCTGACCCTTGATCGTGTCCGCCTCTTCCTTCGCGGCGCCTTCCTTGACCGCGTTGGGGGCGCCGTCCACCAGGTCCTTCGCCTCCTTCAAGCCGAGCCCGGTAATCGCGCGCACGACCTTGATCACCTGGATCTTCTTGTCGCCGACGGCAGTGAGGACGACATCGAAGGAGTCCTTCTCCTCCTCTGCGGCCGCACCGTCGCCCGCAGGCCCGGCGGCGGCGATCGCGACGGGAGCGGCGGCCGTCACGCCCCACTCCTCCTCGATCGCGTTCTTCAGTTCGACGAGCTCGAGCACGGTCATCTTTCCGAGCGTGTCGAGCACCTTGGATACATCAGTGGGCATTACTGGGCCTCCTCTACGGCTTCGTTAGTTTCATCGGCGTCTTCAACC
>JALZOK010000113.1 GCA_030857225.1 Actinomycetota bacterium | reverse complement strand
CGAGCCGCGCGAGCGCGTCCCGCCTGAAGGCCGTGAACGTGCCTCGCTCGATCGCCGCCCGCGCGCGTGCGGTCAGGTCGAGTACGAACCAGAGATTATGCAGGCTCAGGAGACGCAACCCGAGGATCTCCTCCTGTGTCACGAGATGTCGGATGTATGCGCGGGAGAAGCGGACGCAGGCAGGGCAGCCGCAGTCCTCGTCGAGCGGATCGGGGTCGCGGGTGAAGCGAGCGTTCCGAAGGTTGAGCCGACCGCCCCAGGTCAGCGCCGAGCCGGTGCGAGCCGTACGGGTCGGCAGCACGCAGTCGAACATGTCCACGCCACGCGCGACGACCTCGAGAACGCCCACAGGGTCGCCGATCCCCATGAAGTAACGAGGCTTGTCCTGCGGAAGCGCCGGTGCGGCCCACTCGACACAGTCGAGCATCTCCTCGCGCGACTCGCCGACCGCGAGTCCGCCGAGCGCGAAGCCGTCGAACGGGAGCGCCGAGATCTCCTCGAGCGAGCGGCGGCGCAGCTCCTCGTCCGTGCCACCCTGGGAGATCCCGAAGCGAAGCTGACCGGGCGCCTTGGGGGCCGCGGCCTGGCGCTCCGCCCAGGTCGTTGTGAGCCGGACCGCTTGCTCGAGCTCCTGGCGGGACGCTGGCGCCGGTAGGCAGATGTCCAGGCACATGGCGATGTCCGAGCCTAGGCGACGCTGGATGTCCGCGACTCCTTCGGGGCTGAAATGGGCGCGGGAGCCATCGTAGACCGAGCGAAAGGTCACTCCCTCGTCGTCGAGCCTGAGGATCGTGTCCCGGAGCGAGAAGACCTGAAAGCCTCCCGAGTCGGTGAGGATCGGTCCGTCCCAGCCGGAAAAGGCGTGGATCCCTCCCATGCTTTCGATGACGGACTCTCCGGGACGGAAGTGCAAGTGGTAGGTGTTGCCGAGGATCACGTGCGCGCCCAGCGCCCGAACCTCGTCCGGATGAAGCGACTTCACCGTCGCCTTCGTGCCCACGGGCATGAAAGCCGGGGTCGGAATCGGGCCGTGCGCGGTGTGGAGGACTCCAGCGCGGGCGGCGCCCTCGGCTGCGGTGACACGGAAGGCGGTCAGCAGGCGGCGCTCATAGTCGCTCCACGCTCTCGGCGACCGGGGAAAACCCTTGGGGCCACCCCTCGCCTCCTCCCACTACCAGCCTATTGCGAAAGTACCTACGCATGTGAGACGTGATCGTGCCGAAACCGTGCCAATGCGACACGGAACACCGTGGTCACAGCACGAGCATCGCGTCGCCGAAGGAGTAGAACCGATACCGCTCGGCAATCGCGACGCGGTAGATCTCGTGCGCCTCCTCGACCCCCACGAAGGCCATGACAAGTGCGAGCAGGCTCGACCGGGGAAGATGAAAGTTCGTCAGCAGAGCGTCCACTCGCGCGAACTCGAAACCTGGCGTGATGAAGAGATCGGTGCGCCCCAGGACCTCACCCGTGCGGACGACGGTCTCGAGCGTCCGCACTGTCGTCGTTCCCACTGCCAGCACACGTGGGGCGCTCGCAATCCGCGCCCACGCCTCATGTTTTACGCAGTAGCGCTCTCCGTGCAGCGCATGATCTTCGAGACGATCGCCCGCGAGAGGCCGAAAGGTGTCGAGACCGATGTGGAGCGTGATCGCGACATGGTCGAGCCGCGAGAGCAGCTCGGGCGTGAAGTGGAGTCCTGCGGTCGGCGCGGCCGCTGAGCCGAGCTCGTCTGCATACACCGTCTGATAGCGCTCTGGGTCGGACAGTCGCTCGTGGATGTACGGCGGAAGAGGCATCTCCCCCTCGCCACTCTTCTCGAGCCTGAGCAACCAGCGCCCATCGCCGAGTGACTGCACCAGCTCGACCGGCCCGAGGCGCTCACCGACTTGCAAACGCCGCGTCGGTCGCGCCAGACCCTCCCAGAGCCCGCCCTCGAGCTGCTCGACGAGAAGCACTTCGGCCGCGCCCCCAGTGGCGCGCTGAAGCAAGAGCCGCCCGTGCAGAACTCGCGTGTCGTTGACGACAACGAGCTCGCCCGAGAGCAGATCGGGGAGATCGGAGAAAATCCGATGCTCGATCGCGCCGTTCGACCGGCGGTACACGAGCAGCCGCGAGTCGTCCCGTTGGGCGCGGGGCCGCTGCGCGATCAGCTCCTCCGGAAGCTCGTAGTCGAGAAGCACGGTGTCCATCCGGCGCGGAGAGTAGCCTCGGCACCCATGGACGCACTCGCTCTGGAACGTGCCGAGCAGCGCATTGCCGAGGCCGCCGCTCGTCGACCCGAGCCGGCTTTGCTCGAGGCGACGCTCGAACGCTCACGGAGGCAGATCGAAACGCTCGCGGAAGTGACGGCTGGCCTCGAAGCCTCAGTCCCTGTTCAGGTCGGTGTCGCCGTTCGCGACGGTCTCCGCACCGAGGTGCTCCCTGTGGCTCGCCACATCGCCGAGATTCGCGGCCTGCTCAACCAGACGATCCGGCGTTTGGAGCGGATCGAAGGGGACCTGCTCGCCGAGCGCCACGCACGCGTGGACGACCTCGCGCTTCTCGTAGACCTGGTCAGCTCAGGCTGGCGCGGCGTCGACTCCCGTCTGGCGCGCCTCGAACGGAGCCGAGCGGAGACGCCGATCGATGGCGATGAGGCGGGACGCGTCGACGTCGACGCACTTGTCGGCCACGCCGCGGCGGCGTAGCTCGCGAAGCTAGTCGCCGGCGCCATTCGGAAGAAGGAGCCGAAAGCGGCTTCCGCCATCTGGCCCTGCTGAGAGCTCGAGCCCACCACCGAGCGCGACCGCAAGCTCTCTCGCGATCGGCAGACCGAGCCCGGTTCCGTTCACGTCGTTGGAGATGAAGGGCTCGAAGACGCGATCGCGCTGCTCCTGGGAGATTCCAGGCCCGGAGTCGACGACGTCCACGCTCAGGACTCCGTTCTCTGCTGCGAGCGAGAGCTCGATTCGACCTCTGTCCGGTGTCCAGCGGAACGCGTTCGTCAGCAGGTTCGAAATGACCTGGAGCACGCGGTCACCGTCGGACACGATGACCGGCGGCTGCGGAATCGCCTCCAGCCGGTAGTCGATCTCCCGCCGCCGCGCCTCCTCGGCGAAGGCGCTGTAGGCATGGTCGAGCACGCGTCCGAGATCGACCTCCTCGTGGCGAACGGTGAAGCGATGAGCCTGCAGCTTCGCGAGATCGAGAACGTCTCCCACCAACCGCTCCAGGCGGTCCGCCTCCGACGCGATCACGTCCAGGGAGCTTCGTACCTGCTCCGGCTCCGAGACGATGCCCTCCCGGAGAGCCTCGACGTGACCGCGGATCGCGGTCAGAGGCGTACGCAGCTCGTGGGAGACCGACATGAGGAACGAACGCTTCAACTTCTCGCCCTCGGCGAGCTTGACGACCATTCGGCGGAAGCGGTCGCTGAGGAGCGAAATCTCGTCGCTCCCGCGCGGATCCGGGATCTCGACGTCGTAGCGACCGGCGGCGACGTCCTGGGTCGCACGCGTCAGCGCGAGCACCGGCTCGGTGAAACGCCGCGACAGCCACCAGAACAGCATTCCGGCGAGGCCGATTCCCACTGCGAGCGCAAGAGCGAGACGTCCCAGTAGCGTCAGCCATTGCGCACGGAGCTCTGTCACCGGCTTGGCGACCACCAGCCAGCCGAAGGGTTCCGTTCCCCGGACCAACCGCACCGGTTGCGCTGCAGCTATCAGCTTTCGGTCGTCGTCCGGTGGAGTGAACTCGAACGTGACCAGCCGATCACGGGCCAGCTCGACGTCCTCGAGCGCGCTCCGCGACAGTCGCGTCAAGCCGAACCGCTGACCCGGAAAGAGCGACGCTCCCACGTAGTAGAGCTCATCGCCGGTGGCAAGCTCGAGATTCCGAGCTGCGAATGCCGGCGCCCTCGTCCCCTCGTCGCTCGAACGGAGAGCGGCCTGCGCGTACAGATCGGCAAGCCCCGCAGCCTCCCGCGAGAGCTCGCGGATCGACGCGGTGCGCGTCACGTCCTGGAAGAGCCGGACGGCGAGCGCGATCGAGACGAGGCCGAACACCAGCACGACCATGAGGAAGAGCGCGGTAAGTCGAAAGCGAAGCGTCCCGAGCATGGGCGCTTCTAGGGTAAGCGCCTAGGCGGTCGGGGCGGGCGTGCGCTCGCTCGCGACCTTGTAGCCGACGCCCCACACAGTGACGATCGGAGAGGCATCTCCGAGCTTGCGCCTGATCTGCCGGACATGCACGTCGACCGTTCGCGTGTCGCCGGCGAACGTGTAGCCCCACACGCGTTCGAGAAGTTGGTCGCGCGTGAGAACGATTCCGCGATGATCGAGCAGCTCCCAGAGGAGCTCGAACTCCTTCGGAGCGAGCCTGATCTCCTCGTCTCCGACGTACACCTCCCGCTTCCCTGAGTTGATGGCGAGATCTCCATGCCGCAGCTCCTCGCTCTCGCCGCGCCGACGATCCGGGGCCGCGCGCCGAAGCACGCTCTTGACGCGGGCGACGAGCTCGCGCGGATTGAACGGCTTCGTCATGTAGTCGTCCGCGCCGACCTCGAGGCCGATGATCTTGTCCACGTCCTCGTCACGCGCGGTGAGCATCAGGATCGGCACGTCCGAGGCCTTGCGAATGCGTCGGCAGAGCTCGACCCCGTCGCCGTCCGGCAGATTCAGATCGAGGATGATCAGCGCAGGAGGCTCGCTGGCAAGCTCGACGAGAGCGTTCTGCGCGGTCGAGGCGGTGCGGACGCCGTAGCCGGCGTTGCGCAGATAGGCGGCGACGAAGGTCGCGATCGACGTCTCGTCCTCGACGACGAGGATGGAGTGCTGTTGCTGGCTCATCGCTTCGTTCGCCCGTCGTCTTCACCCGGCGCGGAGCCAAACGTGAAGCGCTCGGGTTCGTCGGGCAGCGGAGCGCACAACGAGCGGTCGACATCGCAGTCGACGCCTTCCTCGAGGGAGTACACACCGACGTTCTCTCCGGGAAACCGCGGCTCGCCGTCCAGAGCCACAACGCCCCGGCCGACCGCCGAGACCGAGATACCCGCTCCCCGAACGACGATCCGGTAGCCACCGCCGAGCATGCGGAAGCGAAGACTCTGGCCGCGGTAGAGCACGGTCCTCGGACCGAGCCGCTCCTGTGTCACCTTCCGCCCGACCACGAGTGCCGAATAGCGATCCAAAGGCGTATGGTCGGTGACCCGAAGTGTGCCGCTCGACAGTCGCCCGAGAACAGACCCTTTCAAATCGAGCGTGACCATGCCTCTCCCGTCCTCGACCGACAGCACACCCACGCCTGGCCCGGCAGCTCCAGCGTAGCTCCCGAGAACGGCAGCAGCCGCGATCGAGCAGGTAAAGAGGATGAGCTTGCGCATGACGCCTGGCCCAGTATCGGGATTCGGCATGAATCCGGCATCAAAACCGTGTAAGGAGACTGTAAGTCTCTCTGCTTTAGAAAGGCGAGCCCCCATCGCCCGAGGGGTCCGAGTTTATTTCAAAGTGATCCACTACCCTCCAAGGTCCGCGCCGCATCGTAGATTCCACTTCGTCTGATGACCGAGATCTCCGACTTCGGCGCCATCGTCCTCCTCGTCTCCGCAGGCGTCTTCCTCGCCGTCCTCGGAATGCGGCTCGCGGATCGGATCTCTCTCCCGAACGCGGCGATCTTCTTGATCGCGGCAGGGCTGCTCGCGGCGTCATCCGACTCGTTCCGTGACGCGCTGTCGATCGAGGTGGTCGAGCGGATCGGAGTCGTTGCGCTGATCGTCATCCTGTTCGACGGGGGGCTTCACATCGGCCTCGCTCGCTTCCGCAGATCGGCCAAGCCCATCTTGGCGCTCGGTATCCTGGGCACGTTTGCGACCTGGGGGCTGGTCGCTTTCGCCGCCCACTACACCCTGGGGCTCTCCTGGATCACCGCCGGGCTGATCGGCGCCGCGATCGCCCCCACCGATCCCGCGGTTACGTTCTCCGTCTTCGGTGGCCGGGAGGTGCGCGGACGGGCGGGGACGATCCTCGAGGGCGAGGCCGGCACGAACGACCCGGTGGGGATCGCGCTCATGATCGGGATGATCGAGCTCGCGACGGAGGACGGAGGAAGTATCGCCGTCGTTCTCGAGGAGTTCGCGATCGAGATGGGGAT
>JALZOK010000062.1 GCA_030857225.1 Actinomycetota bacterium | reverse complement strand
GATACCCGACCATCGAAGACGGCGCCTACCGAGGGCCTCGCCAGGCGCCGCACTTCGCCTGCTCCAGGGTCGACGAGCATCCAATCACCAGCACGCGCGAGAAAAACGGTGGATCGAGGCTTAGAACGTGTTTCACGTGACGCTTCGCCGCCGGGTGCGCTCAGCCCCAAAGAGCTCCTGGTGCGAGGCAAGAACGCAGGGACATCCCACAGCGAGTGAGCTGGGCTAGCGTTGCGCGGTGCTCGACCGCCTCGCCCGCCGCCTGCTGCGCACCTCCCGCGTGGACGTGTGGCGTGGCTGGTACCGCCGTTACGACGAGAACCCGTTCGCCGTCGATCCCGAGAGCATCTCGCGCGAACGGTTCCTCGCTCTCGCCGCCGGTACGCGCCGTAACGACGCGTTCGTAGCGACTCTCGGCGAGCGATTTGGAAAGTTGCCCGATGCAGAGTTCGTGGACGAGCTCGCCCTCGCGACTCAGGTCGTGCCGAAAGACGAAGAGCTCGACTGGAGTCACGGCTTCCTGCTCTACGCCGCGCTCACCGGCTACCTGGAGCGAGTGGACTCGGAGCGGCCGGTGACGATCTTCGAGACGGGAACGGCGCGAGGGTTCAGCGCGGTCTGCATGGCGAAGGCGCTCCGCGACGCCGGAGGGTCGGGAAAGATTCTCACGGCTGACATGCTGCACGCGGAGCGGCCCCTGTTTTGGAACAGCATCGCGGACGCAGATGGCCCGAAGACGCGCCTCGAGCTCCTCGACCGGTGGGCGGACCTCGTCGAGGACTATGTCGTGTTCCTACGCGCCGACGTCGCCGTCGTCCTCGAGCAACTCGGGCTAGCCCGCATCCACTTCGCCTTCCTCGACGCCGAGCACACATACCACGCGGTACGAGACGAGCTCGCCTTCGTGGCCGCGCACCAAAAGGCCGGCGACGTCATCGTCTGCGACGACTACACGCCGCGAGAGTTCCCGGAGATCGTGCGTGCGGTGGACGAGCTTGCAGCGTCGGGCACGTACGAGCTGGAGCCGTTCGCAAGCTCGGACGCTCGCGGTTACGCCTACCTGCAGAAGTCTGGGTAGATACGTTGCCCGGGGTCCGGCTTCGACCAGACCCGCTTGTTCGTCAGGACGCGTCCTCGCCGGGTTGGATCATCTCCGCATCATTCGCCGGATTGATCTCCCCGAACGCGAGAAAGGCTAGGCCGTCGTCTCCCGCTTCGAACGAGCGGACGACTGACCCGGAAACGCGAATCGCATCCCACGCCTTCAGCTCGCGAGCCTCGCCGCCGAGCTGAACGCTTCCGCTCCCTTCGACAACCACGTAAATCTCCTCGGCCTGCTCCTTGTGGCGATGCGCGAACGGTGACGACTCGTTCGGCGCCACCCGCTGGTAGCTGACGCTGAGCCGCTGCGACTCGAGGTCCTTCTTGCCGAACCGCGCCTCGAGCGCAGGCGAGAAGCCGAACTTCTGTGCCGAGTCCTCCACCTCCGAGCGGAGATTGACAATCGAGAAGTCAGTCATTTCGGCTGGGTACCCCGTCACCTCCTCACTCGAAACGGCGCTATGCAGAAGGCGCCGAGCGGACTCGAACCGCTGTACGAGGCTTTGCAGGCCTCTGCCTAACCACTCGGCCACGGCGCCACGCGTGCGGCAATCGTAGCCGTCCACCTCCCGGAGTACGGTGGGCTGGTGAGCACCCCTCAGGCGAGGTCGCACGTCGAGATCTGTCTGCGCTGCGGCGCTGCGCTGGAGTGGCGACACGAGACCTTCCAGTGCCCGAGATGTCGGTTCAAGATCGGCTGCTGTGAGGGCGAGACGGGAGACTGCCGCACGCGCCAGTAGGCGTTTTCGGATCATCGTCCGTGGGCACTCTCTGGCGAGCCATGGCGAGGCCTCCACATCCCCCCGGGCCAGACGACAGCGACGACGTTACCGTCGCCGACGACGACTGGCCGATCGCGGAGCAGTATCGCGTCGACCCACGCCGGCAAACGCCCGCAGAGGACGAGGGCACGATCGTCATCCAGCAGGACAACGCCCCAGCAGGACATGTCCGTCGCTTCCCGCCCGATATCGGGCCAGGACTATTGCTCGCCCTCCTCGGTGTCCTGCTGATAGTCGTGCTCGTCCCGGCGGGGCTTTGGCTTGCCGGGCGGGACGACGACGAGTCCACTGCGTCGCCCACCACCGACACCGTTGACACGACGACGACGCCCACGACTTCGACCACCGCAACGACTCCAACTGCGCGCGCAGTTCCCGAGCTCACCGGACTCAGACTCGAGGAAGCACGGGCTCTTCTCGAACGCGAGAACGTGCGTGTGCGCGTCCGGCGGATCACCTCGGACGGCCCTGCGGAAGAGGTCCTCGAGCAAGCGCCCGCGCCCGGCGCACGCATCTCGGCGGATACCGTCGTCGTTCTCACCGTCTCCAAGGCCCCGCAACCGGAACGAGTGACGGTGCCCGGCGTCGAGGGGCTGCTCACGAGCGAGGCGGCTTCCCTTCTGCGCCAGGCCGGCCTCGATCCGGAGATACGGACGATCCGCTCGTCGGCGCCGGAGGGGACGGTCGTCAGCCAGAGACCGCAAGCGGAGGAAGAGGTGGCTCCGCGGACGATCGTCTTGCTGGATGTTGCGGGCCCGGCGCCACCGCCCGCGCCCGACACCGTCGAGGTTCCACGCCTTGTCGGGCTGAGAGCGGCCGAGGCCCGAAGTCAGTTGCGCGAGCTCGGGCTGCGCGTCACTCAGCGGCCGGTCGAGTCAACCGAGCCGAAGGGCACCGTCGTCAGGCAGTCACCGCCTCCTGGAACCGACCTCCGGAAAGGTCAGGCCGTGCTGCTTACGGTCTCGACCGGACCCGCCCGCGCGTCCGTCCCGGACGTCGTCGGGCTCGACGAAGAGTCGGCACGCCGAGACTTGGAGGCAGCCGGTTTCGAGGTCGAGGTCGTCGACGAGCCGTCCGAGGCCGTCGACGAGGACGGCGTCGTGATCGATCAGGATCCCGCAGGCGGCTCGAGCAGGCCCACGGGAAGCCTCGTGACGATCACCGTTGCCCGTTTCGGCTAGGCGGAGTCTTCCGGAACGCCGACGGCTTCCCGCGGGCCTTGTCGAGAGCCAGATCCAGTCGACCACGGGTCTGAACCCGGAGCACGCGTTTCGAGCTGCCGCGATCCAGCGCATCGGACTTCTTCGGTGACGCACCCTTGCGGCCGTTGGAGCTGGGTGCACTCGCCTTCTGCTCCGTGCTCCGCCCGGGCGAGTCGCCGCTCCTCGCCCTGTCACTCGCTGCTCGCAACTTGTCTGCCTTCGTCTGGCCAGGTGCATCCGCCTTCCCGAAGGCAACACCCCGACCCGGCACGTTCACTCCCCGCGGCGCGGTCTGGCCGAGCCGCTCTCCGGGCTTGTCGATCTGGGCTGGAGGCTTGCCCTTGGTCTTCTGTTCGACCTCGGCCGCACCCACGACCCCGACTCCGCCCGCGACACCCGCAGCCGTCACGACCGCTGCAGCCTTGAGGGCGACACCGCCGGCAAACACGCCTCCTCCCATCGCCCCCGCGGCACCGCCCGTTCCGGCAGCGACTGCCGTTCCGGCGCCGATGCTCGGGAGCACCGCAGCAGACGCCGTGCCCTCGAAGCCCTTGAAGAGCGTGAGCGAGACCGGGATCGGCATCACCGCAAGTCCACGGAGTGCTCGCCGATGGCGCTTCTGAACCTGGGTGAAGCGGGCACAGTCGGGACACTCCTCGAGGTGCACGCGGAGCCGCCGGCGCTCCTTGCGTCCGAGGCGTCCGTCGGCTGCACGCGAGACGGCGAATTGCGCCTCGGTGCAGGTGAGCTGGTGATCGAGCTCCTCGGCAAGCGACCTCCTCGCCCGGAACAGCAGCGTCTCCAAGGCCGACACCGTCACATCCAGAATCTCGGCGATCTCCTTGTAGGAGCGCCCTTCGAACTCACGCAGGACGATCGCCTGCCGCTGCTGCGGAGGGATGCGCGAGAGCCCGGTCAGAATCTCCCCGACCGTCGGCCCGCTGACCTCGGAGCTGGTGTCCGCGATCCGGTCGTCGAGCTCGACCTGGCGCGGACGGGCGCTGTCCTGCCGAAAGCGCTGCTTGATCGCATTCGACGCGATGGCGAGGAGCCAGCTGGACGGCTTCCGCGGGCGGACCCCTTGTTCGAGCGAGCGGTACGCGTTCAGAAACGTCGACTGGGTCACGTCCTCCGCGTCAGCACGATTACCGAGGACGGCGAGCGCGTAGCGATAGACCTCGCCCCCGTGCCGGCGATAGAGGTCGTCGATCTCGCGGGCGGCCGCGTGACCGGTCTCCGTGACGGCCATGCCTGAACCGTGACCCAAGCGCGACGCCCCCACAACCCTCCTCACTAATCCCTAACACTTCTCGGCGCAAGTACCGCTTCCCGCGCGCGTCTATCTGATAGCCGCGCGAAATCGACCCCTTGGGAGACATCCCTTGAAAAGACTTCTCACGATCACTGCTCTGCTCTCTCTCGTTCTCGCTGCGTCAGCGGCGCTTGCGGCCCCACCGGCCGGAAAGGGCAACGACCCCACGTCGCCGGCCGAAGCGAGGGCCGAGAAAGCCTGCAAGACCGAGCGCGGCACGACCGCGGCGACCATCACGGCGTTCGAGGCGAAGTACGGCAAGAACAAGAACAAGAAGAACGCCTTCGGCAAGTGCGTCTCCTCGACGTCCAAAGATGACGACGAGGACGACGAGAAGGACGAGACGAACGCATCCAAGAAGTGCAAGGCCGAGCGCGGCACGAGCGCGGCGACCATTGCGGCGTTCGAGGCGAAGCACGGGACGAACAAGAACAAGAAGAACGCGCACGGCAAGTGCGTCTCGAAGCTCGCCAAGCGGGCGTGACCTAGGACTTGAGAGTTAGGCGCCCCACGACGGGGTGCGATGGAGGGGGAAGTGACGGAGGGGGCCGAAAGGCCTCCTCCGTTGTTCCGACACTGACGCGCGTTCCGGAATCGCCGACGGCGTCCGGCGATCACAGGTAGGTGGCCTAAGCGCGTTGGCCAGCTTTGAAGCGCCGGGGCTTTGTTTTCGCCTCGACTGTCACACCGGCTTTTGCGCAGCGGAGAGTTCATCCGGACTCTCCTGCCCTGAAAGATGAGCAGAAGGAGCCTCACATGCATGCAACCATTCGCCGTTACCACGGTGTGGACCACAATCGTACGGTCGAGCTGACCACCAAGGTCAACGAGACCCTCCTCCCCAAGCTGAGCAAGCTCCCGGGCTTCGCCGGCTACTACCTGACCGAGGCCGGCAACGGCATCTTCAGCTCGCTCGGTGCTCCTCGAGACACCTGAGCAGGGCGTCGAGTCGACGAAGCTCGTCTCCTCGTGGATCCGCGACGAGAACCTCATGTCGGCCTTCCCCAACGAGCCCAAGATCACGAGCGGCAACGTCATCGCTCGTAGCAACGGCGTCACGGTCGCCGCGTAACTCGACCAAACGCAATCGACGCGAGGCGCCCGGCTTGCCGGGCCCCTCGCTCGTTTTAGCCGAAAAACCGACTAGAACGGCTTCGTGGTCATCACGAACATGGCGACGACCAGCAGTCCGAGGTCGAGCCAGCTCAAGACGCGAAACGCCTGGAGTCGCGCGTGAAACTCGGCCGACTTGACACCACCTTCCTTGACTGCCGCCTTCACTCTCCTTCCCGCGGGCACGATGAAGCCGACGCCGAGAACGAAGACGCTCACCAGCAGGCCCAGTCCCGCGAGAACCCAACCGTCGCCGAAGTTCCACGGGCCGTCGAGCACCAGACCGATCCCAGCGGTCAGCACCAGAAGAACCGCAGGGATGTAGAGAATCGGAGCGAGGCGGTCGTCGTACTCGGTGAGCTTCAAGAGCCAATCCCGATCGGCCGAGCGCAGTGCGAGCTCGAACACGAGCACGACGAAGAACACCGCGCCCACCCATGCGGCCGCGGCAAGCACATGGACAAAGAGCAGGAGCTCGTAGCGCGTCACTGCGTGAGTATCCACCTACCGGACGCGAGCTGCGCTATCAGGACTAATAGCGCTTGTCACGTAGGAAACGAGACCGCTCGTTCAACGGCCCTCGAGCTCTCAAGCGGATGAAGGGGCTCGAACCCACGACCTTCTGCCTGGCAACCCGCCCCGACAGGTTCCGACTGAACGAGTGGACGCATGGTTGAGCCAGATCGCTGAGACAAGATCACGCTGAATCAGATTGAATCAGCCTGACTCGGGAGAAAGTCCGGGAGAAACTCCGTGTCCACTCAGACAACAGCGGCGACATCCCGGTGCGGCGTGCGAGCTCGCCGACGCTCATCAACTGCGCGTCGGTCTGCTTTTCCGACCCGATACATCAGGAAGGGATGATATAAATTCGAGCGTGGCAAGTGCAATAGGCACTTCTCCGTTCCGGCTCCCCGTGACGCCGCTGGAGACCGATCTCGTGGCGAAGTACTTTCGGGGCCTGGGCGATCCCAGCCGGCTGCGGATCCTCGAACTCCTCCGCGACGAGGGCGAGCTGAGCGTTGGTGACCTCGTCGACCGTCTCGCGCTGGCGCAACCGAAGGTCTCGAACCACCTCGCGTGCCTTCGCTGGTGCGGTTTCGTCGCCGCGCGGCAGGATGGCCGGACGGTCTACAACCGGATCGCTGATGCACGGGTCCAGGAGATGCTCGACCTCGCCCGCTCGCTTCTTGCCGACAACGCCGAGCATGTCGCCGCCTGCTGTCGCATCGAGGAGCCGGCGCGGTGACGCGGCCGGGGGTCCAGATCCTCTACTTCGAGGGCTGCCCCAACCACGGTCCGGCACGCGCGCTTGTCGAGCGGCTCGCCAGGCAACTCCGAATCGACCCCGAGATCGAGCTCGTCGAGGTCGCCGACCCCGACGACGCCGTCGCGCTGCGCTTCCTCGGCTCCCCGACGGTGCGCGTCGACGGCGTGGACGTCGAGCCGGGCGCGGAGGCGCGGCGCGACTTTGCCTTCTCTTGCCGCATCTACCGCGGCGAGCGCGGCGTCTCCGAGCAGCCGGACGAGCGCTGGGTGCGCGAAGCGCTGATCGAGGCCGCGAAGTGAGCGGCGACGGCACCGGTGCGAGTCCAATCCAGCTGGCGCCTGGTGTGGCCGCAGTGCTGGCGACGGCCGAGATCCCTCCCTCGAACCTCGGGTCAGCCCGTCGCGCGCGGCTCACCGAGAAGGAGCGGGAGCTGTACTTCTGGATCCTGCGCCGGTTCGCCACCGACGGGCGCCCGAGCTGCGTGGATGTGCGCGCGGCCGCCGAGCGACTGGGGATCGAGGCCGACAGCGCGCTCGAGACGCTCGCTCGTGAGGACCTCGTCCTTCGGAGCGCGGTCGGCGAGATAACGGTCGCCTACCCCTTCTCCGGCCGCCCGACCGCGCACCGGGTTCGCTTCCCGAGCGGGCACGAGGTGGATGCGATGTGTGCGATCGACGCGCTCGGGGTCGCGCCGATGTTCGGCGAGCCGGTCGACGTCGACTCGCGCGACCCTCTGAGCGGCGACGCGATCCGAGCGCGGGTCTCGCCCGACGGGGCCGTCAACTGGTCACCCGCGTCCGCGGTCGTCGTCGCCGGTGCGATCCCCAGCCAGGGCGACGGCGCCTGTTGCGGCTGCTGCCCGGTGCTGAACTTCTTCGTCTCGCCGGCGAATACGAAGCGCTGGCTCGCCGAGCACCCGGAGGTGCTCGGCGGGATGATCTCGATGGACGAGGCGGCCGCCGCCGGGCGAGCCGTCTTCGGCGACGTACTCACTCTGAGCTGATGCCAACGCCGATAGACCGCCACGAGCTGCACCGGCTGCTTGCCGAGCAGCAAGGCCAGCTGATCGAGGTGCTGCCTGCCGATGAGTACGAGGACGAACACCTGCCGGGCGCGATCAACATCCCGCTCAAAGAGCTCGACCGTGAGACGACGCGGCAGCTCGACCGGAACAGACCGGTGATTGCCTATTGCTACGACTACCAGTGAGACATGAGCCCACGAGCCGCGTCGCGGCTCCAGAGCATCGGCTTCGAGCAGATCTACGACTACGTCGCCGGCAAGGCCGACTGGGGTAGCGCAGGGCTCCCGCTCGAAGGCGCGGAGGGAAGCGAGACACGTGCGGGAGGCCACGTCCGCAGCGACGTGGCGACCTGCCGCCCGCACGACCAGCTGCGCGAAGTGTGCGAGCGCCTGGATGAGAGCGGCTGGGACACCTGCTTCGTCGTAGACGAGCGGCGCGTCGTCCTCGGCCGCCTCGGACGCCGCGCGATCCGCGGCCGGGAGAGCGTGGCGGCCGAGCAGGCGATGACGCTCGGCCCCAGCACGATCCGCCCGAGCGCCCGCCTCCACGACGTCGTGGAACGGATGCGCAGGCAGAAGCTGACGAATCTCCCGGTCACGACCTCCGACGGCCGGCTGGTCGGACTCCTGACCCTGCAAGATGCCGAGCATGCCCGCCGAGAGCTCGGCGACTAACGCCGTAGACGCGAGCGCAGCCGTTCACTGCCGCAGCCGCGCAATTACGCGCCCACTGCACGGAGCGCGCGCGCCGGACTGGCGTAGTCGCGCATAGCGACGATCTTCCCATCGCTCAACGTGAGTACCTGCGCCCATCTCGCGCGCGAGCCGTCAGGCGATCGCCGGGAGTAGGCGACAGCCACCCGCTCGCCGGCTTCGCGCACAGTTTCCAAGGGCCAGTCGGCAGCTCCTTGTCGTCGGTGCGATTCGATTCCTGCGGCGAGTACCTCACGGGCCTCGTCAGGACCGTGTCAGGACGGAGGTGCACGCCAGAAACGCAAACCACGCCGTCCTCCGCGCCATTCCATCTCCTCGTCCATCAGCGAGACGAGCGGGCCGAGGTCACCATTGCCCAGAGCGTCGTAGGCTCCCTGTGGTCGGCCTTCAACGTCGAGAAGGTCGCGGCCTTCATGGTCACGATGGCCTCCGTCGTGGGCGCCGGCACCGACCAGGCGCTCAGGATCGTCGGGAGGTAGGCGGTGTAGGCGCTCGGCGAGCTCGCCTGTATCCCGAGGCCGGTGAGGCGTTTGACCTGCTCGACGAGGCCGGCGTGCCGGCCGTGACCCTGACGAACGGGGGTCGCGCGCACACGGAGAAGCTGCTCGAGTCAGCCGGCCTCCGGCAACGAGTGCAGCAGGTGTTCACGGTCGACGAGGTCGAGGCGTACAAGCCCCATCGCGAGCCGTACCTCTATTGCGCTCGGACGCTCGGGCTTCCGCCGGCATCGCTGGCGCTCATCGCGGCGCATGGCTGGGAGGTCGTTGGTGCACGCGCCGCAGGACTGGCCGCGATCTGGGTCGACCGCCTCGAGCGGCGCTGGCCGTTCCCGACAGACGAGCCACCGTCGGCGCGCAATCTCGTCGAGGCGGTCGAGCTGGCGCTCGCCGGGACGGGATAACGCGAAGAGTCGCGCCTACGCGGATGGCCACCAGAACGCGCCGAAGCTGAGCGGCCCGGTATGCGCTCCCACAGCCGCGCCGACGCGGTAGCGCTCGACCCGGACGACCTGCGCGAGACTCGCGAGCGACGAGGCGAGCGCGCCGGCCGCAGGTTGGGTCGACGCGGCGGCATGGCCGACCGCCGCGTGCATAGGCCCATCCTCGGCGTGGACGCGGCCAGCCATCGCGCCGATCGCGTCGTCGATGCTGGCGCACGCGCCAACTGGCTCAGCCTTGCCCTCGACGAACTCGAGCAGCGACCATCCTCGGGTCGCGGGGAGACGTCCTGCGGGGCGGCTGTGCACGACGAAGACGTTCCGCAACGCCGCGCCTACAACGCGGGCGGCTTCAACCGCCTCACGGACCGTGGCACCGGCAGCCAGAGCATCCGCCGCCGCACGAACGCACAGGCCGACACCGAAGCTCACCGTGCGCGTGTCGACGACGGTCACCGGGATCGGCGCCTCTCGTGCTGCGAGCTCGGCCGAGCTCGCGGTTCCCGAGAGGCGCGCATCGACGTGGATCGAGACGACCTCCCTGGCGCCACTCGCCGCCGCGCCGGCGTACGCGTCGAGGAAGGCGCCCGGGCTCGGCTGGGAGGTCGTCACCTGCGCTCCGTCGCTCAGCCGCGCGTAGAAGTCGTCCAGCGTCTTGCCCTGCTCGTCGAACGCGTCGCCGTCGAGCGCGATCGCGATCGGAACGACGATGATCCCGAGGCGCTCGGCGACGCCGGTGGGAAAGAGGGCGCTCGAGTCGGTGCAAATCGCGGCGACGCTCATCGCGGTAGCGCACGCTCGTCAGGCTCCTGCCGGCGGAGCAACTTGACAGCCCGCGACGCGATGACGATGACCGTCGCGGCATTGGCGAGGGGCAGCGCCGCGGTCGGGGCCGGCCCCCAGAGGTTCGGGAGTCCGCGCCTCCACCAGAGGAGGCTGGCGAGCAGCCACGCGCTGGACGAGACGGCGACGGAGACGAGGGCTGGCCGCCGAATGCCCGGAACGCGCGCGACACTCATCGCCAGGGCGGCATCGAGCGGTGCATAGGCGGGGAACGTGTACAGACACTGACCGAAGCTGGTCGCGACCCCCTTGCCGCCACGGAAGCGCGACCACGGCGGATAGCAGTGTCCGGCGACCGCTGCGGTACCCGCGACGTGGGCGCCGAGGTCGCCCGCGCGTCGGTGGCCCCAGCCACACGCAGCGATCCCTTTGGCGATGTCGGCTCCGATGACCGCCGTCCCGATCCGGCGTCCGAGCACGCGCCGGGCATTCATCCCGCCAGGATTTCCGCTCCCGCTCGACCGGGGGTCGGCGGATCCGCCGGTCGCGAGCCGCCAAGCAAGATCTGAGGACGGTACCGAGCCGGTCAGGTAGCCGCCTACCGCGGCCGCGACGAGACGAAGGCTGCGCTTCATGCTCTGCACGTGCCTAGCTTGGATGTAGTGACGGCTGCGGTCGATGCCCGGCCGCGCGCCTACGCTAGTGACCCGCGGGCGGTTCGAGGAGGTCGCGGAGCTGGAGCCGGCCACGGTGGATTCGGCTCTTCGCCGCCGGGAGGCTGACCCCGACTGCCGCCGCAACCTCCTGGTTCGAGAGACCGGCCAGATCCCGCAGGACAACCGCCTCCCGGTACTCCAACGGAAGCTGCGCAAGCGCCGCGAGTACACGCGAGCGCAGGTCGTGCGCCTCGGCTGAGGGCTCCGGAAGGAGTTCGGACGCGACCTGCGGGGCGCCCTCGTCGAGAAGCGATTCGAGACCGGTCGTCGGGTGCGCTTTGCGGCGCGTGCGCGCCAGGGCCGCGTTGACGCCGATCCGATAGAGCCAGGTGAAGAGCGCGGCCTCGGCGCGATACCGGTCGAGGTTCCGCCACGCCTGGAGGAACGCGTCCTGCACCGCCTCCTCGACGTCCCTGGTGTCGTCGAGGAGGCGGTGCAGGACGATGCGAAGACGGCGTTCGTGCCGTCGCACGATCTCGGCGAAGGCCTCGAGGTCTCCCTCCTGCGCGAGCCGCACGAGCTCGGCGTCTGTCTGCTCGCCGAGCGCCATGCCGACATCGTACGATCCGGAAACGAACCCACCACCTTCCGCGTCTAAGTGAACGTGCTGAGCCTCCTCATGAAGCCCTGGATCGCAACCTGCCGCGAGACACGCGAGCGTCTCTCCGACTACCTCGAGGGCGACCTCGGCGCCCGCACTCGCACCCGGATCGTGCGCCACCTCTCGCGCTGCGAGCATTGCCGGGCGCTGCTCGAGTCGCTGACCCGCACCCTCGAGCACGTGCGCTCGCTCGCAAGCATCGACCAGAGCTCGCCCGAGCCGGCGACGGTCCGCGCCGTGATCGAGCGGATCGAGCGGGAAGGGCGCTAGGGCCGAGCGGGCGGGCGCGCCGGGCGGCTGCGGCCGACGAGGCAAGCGCCCCACTCACCGGTACCGGCGCAGAATGCGACTCGTGGTCGGGCAGAGAGGTTTCACGATCGCTGCGCTGGGAGGCGTGGGCCTGGGTCTGTACGCGCTGCTCGTGCGCGGCTCGCTCACCCTCGACCTCGGGATCGGCAGGACCGTGCAACCACTCGGCCCCTTCACATGGCAGATCGCCGCCCCGCGCGAGCTCGTGTTCGAGGTCATCTCGTCTCCCTATCTGCTGCGGACGCCGCGCGCCCTCGAGCGCAAGTTGCGCGTGCTCGAGCGCGCCACGACATGGTTCTCGCCGAGCATTTCACGCCGGTCGGCCCGGTCGTCACGACCACGCTCGAGACCGTCCGCTTCGAGCCGCCCGAACGGGTCCACTTCCGGCTCGTCCGCGGTCCGGTGCCGTATGTCGCCGAGCGGTTCGTGCTCCGCGACATCGCCGGGAGCACGGAGCTCGAGTACAGCGGGGAGCTCGGTACCGACCTGTGGGCGCTCGGGCGTGCCTGGGCCGCGCTCGTCGCACCTCGCTGGGAGGCCGCCGTTCACCGCTCGCTCGCCGCGGTCAAGAAAGAGGCAGAGCGACGAGACGGCCCGCGAATAGCGGCCGTGCACTCCCGGCTCGGCGGCGACGAAAACGGGCATGCAGACGATCGCGCCCCGGGGGGCCGGATCGCGGAGAGCGTCCGGCCCCCAAGGCACACGCCTAACCGACCCGCTCGACCCTGATCTCGGCGACCGGGTCGGCCCAACCGTGGATCGCCTGGCCAAGATCGGCGCCGCCCGCAATCCCGAGGTGATGGTGGATGACGCCGCTCTCGGCGAGCGCCCGGTTGCTCGTGCCCGTTCCCGGCTCCCCTGAGGTCACGCCAACCAGGCCTTGGCAGGGCGGGACGATGTCCGCGAGGTCCTCGGTGTTGCGCTCGGTGCCGGCGTCGTAGCCGGCAGAGCGGACGACGACGGCATCGCCGACGTCCTTCGGCAGGCGGAGCGAGTCCACTCCGGTGAAGCCGTCGTTGGTGCAGATCAGCATGCTCGCGAACGAGAGGAACTTCGCCCCCTCGGACGCGCTCACCGTGAGCGTCACCGAGTCGCCGAACATGGCCGAGCCGGGAAGACCGGCCGGCACGAGCGGGGCCGCGGCAGCGACGCTGTCCGAGACGTGCTTGTCTGCACCGAGCTGCGCGATCATCGGAGCGAGATTGCCGTTCTCGGCGATCTCCTTCAGAGCGAAGCTCGCCGGCTGCCCGATCGTGAACATGCCCGTCGCGGCGCGATGGGTAGCGACGACCGGCGGGGTGAACGGCTGCCCTGCCGTCAGATTGTCGATCGTCACCTCGTAGGTTGCAACCGGAGCGTCGGCCGAGGCCACCGAGCCGGTAGCAAGGAGCGCGCCGGCGGCGATCGTCACCGCAAGCGCAAGCAATCGAAGTCGCATCGAACTCTCCCTTCCGTGGATGAGAGAGAACTACCCGGCGACTCTTACCTCCACCAGACGATGAGGTGAATAGATCCTTAAAGGTGAACGACCGAGTCGCGTTGCGAGCTTCGCCGTGGAGCCCGGAATCAGCCGCCCGCGAGCGCGGCGTCCAGTCCCCGCTCGAAGCCCGCCAAATCCGTCTCACCGACGATGCGCGACACGATTCGGTGCTCGCGGTCGAGGAAGAACGTGCTCGGCGTTCCCTGCAGCCCGAGCGAGAACGAGATCTCGCCGTCCGGGTCGAAGACGCTCGGGTGCGTCCAGCGCCAGCGCTCGTAAAACTCCCTGGCCGCGCCCTTTGTGTCCTGCAGGTCGACCCCGATGACCTGCACCTCCGGGTGCTCGGCAGCGAACCGACGCAGATCCTCGGCCTCGGCGACGCAGCCCGGACACCACGAGCCCCAGACGTTGATCACCACCGGCTTGCCCGCGTAGTCGTCGAGCGACACGCGCCTGCCCGTGATCGGATCCGCGCCCGAGAAGGAGACGCTCTCGCCGCCTTGCTCGCTGATCGGCTCCGCCGCCCCCGTCCCGCGAGCGACGATGATCCCGATCCCGAGGACCGCGACGAGGACGAGCACCCCCGACCCGACCCACAGACGCCGCTCGCCCATCACCGCTGAGGTTGTGACTCCGGAGTCTGCGCATGGCGGGCGCCCCGCCGCGCATCTCGTGCGCGTCGCTCGCTCACGCCGCCGGCCTCTGCGCACGACCCGGGGACCGCTGACTGCGGATCGGAGTCACGCCTCCTTTGACGCATCCCTCTGCTCGAGCGATTCAGGCGAGACGCCGCGCGGGAATCCCGGGTTCGGACGAGCGCGTCTAAGCGACTATGGAGCTTCTCGCCGCGATCGAGTTCGGCCCCGCCGCGCTCGCTGCCGCCTTCGCAGCCGGCGTCGCGTCCTTCATCTCCCCGTGCGTCTTACCGCTCGTCCCCGGGTACCTGTCTATTGTCTCGGGGGTCGGGGTGGGCGAGCTCGGGGCCGAGCCGAAGCGCGTGACGGTGTCCACCGCGGCCTTCGTCGCCGGGTTCGGGTCGATCTTCGTTCTCCTGGGAGCGGGTGCCGCCTGGTTCGGCGACGCGTTGCTCTCCAACCGGCGGACGCTCGAGATCGTCGCCGGCGTCTTCATCGTCTTCGCCGGGCTCGTGTACGCCGGGACGCCGCTGCCACTCGCCTTCCTGCGAGAGAAGCATCTCGTGCGGCTGAGGCAGGCACGAGGGGTGCCGACGGCCGCCCTGGCCGGGCTCGCCTTCGGCGTCGGTTGGACGCCCTGCATCGGCCCCACGCTGGCGGCGATCCTCGCCCTAGCCGCCGGCTCGGGAAGCGCCGAGGAGGGGGCGATCCTGCTCGCCGTCTACTCGCTCGGACTCGGCCTTCCCTTCCTCCTCTTCGGCCTCGGCTTCACCCGCGCGCTCGGACTCGTCGGCGTGCTCAGACGACACCGCGCACTGGTCGGCGTTGGCTCCGGCACGCTGCTCGTCATCTTCGGCGCACTGCTCGCGAGCGGCTACCTCGCCCGGCTCACCCGCTCCCTCGCGCAGTTCACGGGACTCGCGATCTAGCACCGCGCTGAATCCACTACCGGCAGAATCGCATCGAAAGGAGGATGAAACACCGTGCTCCCGCGGCCATTCTGGTCGCTGCCGCTCTCGCGGTCGCCGGCTGCGGCGGCGGATCGGACGAGGACGCCTCGCGCGACAAGAAGGTCGACGAGGCGCTCGAGAAGCTCGACAATCAACTCGAGAAGCAGGGCCCGCTGGTCGGCCTCGGCGAGGCGTCCCCGCCCCCACCGGACGCCTCGCAGTGGGAGACGGACTTCTCCAAGCAGCTCGTGCCGCTCTCGGAGTTCCAGTCCGGGGGGCCGCCCAAGGACGGGATCCCGGCAATCGACGCGCCCCGCTACACCCGTGCGGAAGACGTCGACTTCCTCGAGGACCGCGAGCCGGTGATCGAGCTCACGGTCGACGGCGACAGCCGCGCGTATCCGCTGCAGATCCTGACCTGGCACGAGATCGTCAACGACCGGCTCGGAGACACGCCGGTCGCCGTCACCTTCTGCCCGCTCTGCAACACTGCGATCGCCTTCGACCGCCGTGTCGAGGGCAGGGTGCTCGACTTCGGGACGACCGGGAAGCTGCGCGACTCCGACCTCGTCATGTACGACCGGCAGACGGAGTCCTGGTGGCAGCAGTTCGGAGGCGATGCCCTGGTCGGCGAGCTGGCGGGGACGAAGCTCGAGCAGCTGCCCGCGCGGATCGTGTCTTGGCGCGACTTCCGGCAGGCCCATCCCTCGAGCTTCGTGCTCAACCGGGAGACCGGCTTCTCCCGCGACTACGGAGCGAACCCCTACGCCGGCTACGACGACATCGGGAGCCCGCCGATCTTCGAGGCGCGGAACGCCGACGACGACCGGCTGCCGCCCAAAGAGCGTGTCGTCTACGTCGAGGTCGGACAGGACGCTTTTGCGATCCCGTTCCCGGCGCTCATGCAAAAGCGGACGATCACCGTCCAGACGGATGAGGACGAGCTCGTCGTCCGCTGGCGACCAGGCGTGTCCTCGGCGCTCGACGCGTCCGCGATCGCCCAGGGTCGCGATGTCGGCGCCACGACTGTGCTCCTCGACGGCAAGCCGGTGCCGTTCACGGAGCCCTTCTGGTTCGCGGTAGCGGCCTTCCGACCCGACATCGAGATCGTCGACTGAGCGGCACACGGGCCGGTTGCGTGCCGGCTCTCTGAATCGCTCCAAGCCGATCGCGCATCGAAGGAGTTTCCGTCAACACATCGCCGACATCCGCGACACAAAGGGGGTTGCAAATGAAGAGAGCCGCTCTCACCATGATCCTCGCGCTCGCTGCCGCAGCGATAACCAGCACCCTGGCGGGCGCGCAGCCTACGCACGCCGTCAGCGCCCAAGCCGCGGCGAAGAAGCAGAAGGTCCTGGTCGGCTTCTACAAGAACCGCACCGTCAACTACTTCGACTACGGCCGGATCAAGCTCCGCCCGGGCAACAAGCTCGCGCCGATCTGGGTCTTCTCAAACGGCGCCGACGGCCAGCGTTCGATCGTGGACAGCGCACCCGGCGACAAGCAGTACTCGGCGCTGCACAAGGTGAACACCGTCACCTGGAAGACCAACGCACCGCCGCGTGTGCTGCGCTCGGCCGCAGCGGTGAGGAGCGCACAGGCAAACGGCGACCTCACGATCAGAGGCACCTCGCGGGTCGTCAACGCCGCGGTGCTCGGATTCGGCCAGACGCGACACGCCGGGTTCGCGAAAGGCAAGACTATCCACTACTACGAGCTCGGCCTCGTCGAGGTGGCTCCGGGCAACGAGATCCTCCCCATCTGGACGTTCACCAACGGCGTCGACGGCCAGAGCAACATCGCCGACGTCGTTCCCGGAACGACCGCGTACCCGCCTCTGTGGGCCGTGGTCGAGGTGACGTGGAAGGCGGGAGCGGAGCGCAGCCTCGTCCGCTCTTTCGAGCAGCTGCAGCAAGCACGGAAGGCAGGCGCCGTGACGCTCAAGCGAACGAGCATGGTCGTCAACTGCCCGTTCGTCTGAGACGCCAGCGTCGGCACAAGGAGGCCGCCCGCGCGGCGGCCTCCTTCCCTGCTACCGACGCGAGGGGGCCGAGCTCGCCTACACGATCGCCGCCGAACTTCTTCGCTTCGGCCCTTCATAGAAAGGAGTGACAGGGCCCGTCAATTGAGCCGTCTCGCGGCCTTGGCGGTTCCGAGGAGACCGGACGTGCTGAGTGTGGCGAAGCTGACGCTGGGCCAGAGACGCCTACTACAGCAGAAGGTCATCCCCAGCAACAAGAGCACCTTGATGAACTACGCGAGCGCAGGACCGAGGAACTCGCAGCCGCCCAGCGGGAGCTCAAACGCCTCCACTGGTGGAACTGCGGCAGCCGAGCAGCTCGATACCCAGATCGCCCGCGATCGGCTCGCCCTCGAGCGGGCCGACGAGAAGCGCGAACAGTTGCGCGAACATGGCGAGCGGCCGATTCCGGTTTCTCGCACTCGCTCGCGAGCGGGACGAGCTCACACCCCCGCTGCGACCGGAGCCGCCACAGTCACGTCTGTAACGCAACGCGAGCTGCCCTGGCTCGGGCTCGAGCTCTGATTCGAGCGAGTCAGGTGCCGACGAGATCGACCCGGCGGCTCCACGTCATCCAGCGCGCGTCCGCGGTGAGAACGCTCTTCGCCTTGCGTTCGTCCGCGTAGGCGAGCACGAGCGCATCCGGCATGCGGAGTGCGTTGCCGTGCTGCGCGCGGAGCCTCGCAGCGGCTACGGCTACGGCTTCGTCGATCGGGTCGACTGCGATCTCCAGGCTGGCGATCAAGCGTCGTGCCTCACGCTCCTTGCCTGCCCGCGCCGGGTGTACGAGCGCCTCGGCCAATGTGTGCGCGGGGATGCGCAGGTCGTCGTCGGCGTGAGCCTCGAGCGAGGCGCGCGCGGCTTGGTGGTGGGCGTCGTCCGGGTCGAGCAGCGCGATCAGCACGCTCGTGTCGAGTGCGGTCAGCGCCACTCGTCGCGCAGCTCGTCGAGATCACCCGCAGACCAAACCCCGGGCAACGCACCAGCGGCTCGGTCGAGTGCGCGGCGGCGGCGATCACCCACGGTCTCGACGTCGGAGCGGGACACGATTACGCGGCCCTCGTCGTCAGCTGCGACCGCAAGCTCTTCGCCGATAGTCAGGCCGGCCTGCTCGACCACGGCGAGAGGCAACGTGATCTGGCGCTTGGAGGACAGGCGCGTGAAGCCTCTCCGCCGGTTTACTCGTCTATTCATGAGTAAAACTATAGCGAGGCGTCCGGCTTGCGTTCCAGGAATGCGTGCCTCGTTACTTGCGCAGAGTGCTCGTCCTTTCACCTGCCGCAGTCCTCGTTGTGCTCGGCTCGCTTGCACGAAACGCGTTCAGGATCGAGTTTCAGTATCCGGATCCTGGTGTCGTCTCGGCACCGATCGAGATCGAGGGACGGATGCGACGGATCGTGTTCCTGGCTCATCCGGCCGCTCGCGGTGCTACTCGATATCCGAAGCGACCGCCGAAACGCGAACTCGCCGATCTTGCCGGATGGCTTGCCAACGAGTTGCGGTCGCGAAAATACACGTGGGAAGCGGGCGACATCACCATCACGAAGCGGCCTCAGGGATTGGAGTGAACGGCGCGTGGTCCAAGATTCCGCTGTACGGAGGACGTACGGTGATCTGCAGCTCTTCTTCAGCCGCTTTCGACGTCCACACGTCGCGCTCAAGCGAACGCACGTCAGCTTGATCGCTGCCTGTCACGCTGGAGGTCGCGGGTTCGAGTCCCAGGCATTTCGTCCTTCGAGACAACAGCCCACGGCTTTCCGTCCCGCACCGATCCTGGTGAGAAGCAGACGGCGAAGCCGCTCCGCATCCGCGCCGATCCCCTGGAAGGGCAACCCGCTGGGCCCCGGCGCGTCCACATTTGCCTACTTAAACTGCACGGAGGCGAGACGAGTCGAGGTGAGGAATCGGTCGAGGGGCTACCTCGCTCCGAGATGTTCGTCGTATGCTGGACGTGGCGACGGCCGCGCCCGCCGCGTACATCTGGATGATTACGTTCTGGGATACTGCGTCCCGGCTTTTCGAGGCGGTCGAGATGCGCCAGCCTTGTCGCGGAGGTGTCCACGCTAGGCGCTCTCGCTCTCCTCGCTCGGCCGGGCGATGATCTGCTCGTAGACGCCCGCGATGTGGCCGGCGATCGTCGTCCAGCCGTAGTTGCGGCGCGCGTCGGTGGCTGCCTGGTGCCCGCGCCGCTGCCGCTCGTGTGGATTGGAAGCACCCTCAAATAACGCCGCCGCCAGCGCCCCTTCGTCGTCGGGCGGCACGAGCCAGCCGCTCTGCCCGTCGCGGACGATCTCAGCCGGCCCGTGCGCGGCGCAGGCGATCACGGGCAGGCCGCAAGCCATCGCTTCGATGAGAGCGAGCCCGAACGCCTCGGCGACGGAGGGGAGGACGAGTAGATCGGCCGAGTTCAGCGCCCGGGGCAGCTGCTCGTGCGGACGCCAGCCGGCGAGGAAGACGTGCGGGACGCCGATCTTTCGGATCGTCTCGAGCGGATGCTCGCGTTCCCACTCGCCGGGGTGGCCGCCGACGAGGACGAGTGGGCAGGGCCGCCCGAGTGCAACCTGGGCACGCGCGTGGGCTCGGATCAGGAGCGGCAGCCGCTTGACGGCAGTGAACCGGCCGAGGTAGACGAAGACAGGCTCCGAGGCAAAGGGGGCGAGCTGCTCGTCCCGATACGAGACGGTCCGCCCCTGCTCGTCCCAGCCCTGTGGATCCTCGACGAGCCAGCGATG
>JALZOK010000061.1 GCA_030857225.1 Actinomycetota bacterium | reverse complement strand
GAGGTTGTCCCGTAGTTCGTAGAACTTCGTAGGCGGCGGTCCCTCCGGCCTCGTCCGCTCCTTTGCGGAGCGTTCGGGGCGATCCGACGAAGATCAAAGGAGGAACCGCCGTGAAGGGCAACGTATCGCTCGCTCAGGCGAGCAATGAGGAGGTCGTGCTGCCGGCGCGCGTTCAGGAGGCGCTGGGGCAGCTGGTGGGGTCAGCGAAGGAGGGACTGCTCGCGCTCAGCGTCGGCGTCGGGCTGGGCGTGTTGGCCGAGCTCATGGAGGAGGAAGTGGTCGAGGTCGTCGGCGCGAAGGGCAAGCACAACCCCACTCGGGTCGCCGTGCGTCACGGACACGAGTCGGGCACGGTCACGCTCGGTGGCCGGCGCGTCCCGGTCGAGCGGCCGCGGGTCAGGAGCGCCGACGACCGCGGCGAGGTGCGGCTTGCGACCTACGAGCACTTCGCCGATCGCGATCTGCTCTCGCGGGTCGTGCTGGAGCGGATGCTCGCCGGCGTCTCGACCCGCCGCTACCGGCGCACGCAGGAGCCGGTCGGTGGCGAGGTCGAGCAGGCGGCGCGCTCGACGTCGCGCTCGGCCGTGTCGCGGACGTTCGTCGAGCGCACCCGCCGCGCGCTCGGTGAGCTGATGTCGCGTCGGCTGGACGACGTGCGCCTGGCGGTGATGATGCTGGACGGACTCGAGCTGAAGGGGCGGACGAACATCGTCGCGCTCGGGATCACCACCGAGGGCATCAAGATCCCGCTCGGGCTCTGGGAAGGCTCGACCGAGAACGCGACCGTCGCGACCGCGCTCTTGAGCGACCTCGTCGAGCGCGGCCTCGACCCCGAGCAGGGCATCCTGTTCGTGATCGACGGTGCCAAGGCGCTCAGGAAGGCGATCCGTGCCGTCTTCGACGAGGCGCCGGTGCAGCGGTGCGTGCGGCATAAGGAACGCAACGTGCTCGAGCATCTGCCCGAGCGCGAGCGGCCGCCGGTGAAGCAGCGGCTGCGTCGAGCGTGGGCGCTCGAGGATCACGCCCGCGCACGCGAGGAGCTGCGCACGCTCGCCTCGGAGCTCGAGCGCAGCTACCCCGGAGCCGCCGGCTCGCTGCGAGAAGGAATCGAGGAGACGCTCACGCTCACCCGGCTCGGTGTCACCGGCTCGCTGAAGCGCACGCTCGAGTCGACCAACCCCTGCGAGTCGATGCTCGAGATCGTCCGCCGCACCCAGCGCAACGTCAAGCGCTGGTCCTCGGGCGAGATGGCGCTGCGCTGGACCGCCGCAGGCATGCTCGAAGCCGAACGCCAGTTTCGACGCATCATCGGCTACCGCGACCTCGCCACGCTGGTCGTCGCGGTCGAGCACGAACTCGCCCGTCACCGCCCATTCGATGCCGAGCACACCCCCACCCAGGAGGCCGCTATCGTCACAGCCGTCTAACCGATCACACCGGGACCGCCGTCACGAAAATCCACGGCGATCGGGACATCCTCGGCCGGGTTAGGAGTCTTGCTTCGGTCTGCGTCCTCGCCGCGCCTGCCGCGCGCCCTTTCTGGCTAATTCCTCGACCTCGCTCGCGTTGACGTCGAGCACCACTTGACCGCGGCGGGCGTCCGCGTAGGTGATCGTCGCCTTGGCGGCCTCTTTGGCCTCGATTTCATGTCCGCTCAAATCGGAGACGATGATCGTCTTGCGCGCCACTTCCCACACCACCTTCCGGTCGTTTATAGCGGCACTTCTACACGGGTGGCGACTGCTTCGGAGGAACCGACGAGCATGAACGAGCGTGTCGCACCTCCAACACTCTGCGACGGCCGAATGTGCGTAGTCGAACCCCCGCGCGCTCGCGCATCACGACGAGCTTCGTATCGAACTGCATCCCGTACGGTTACACGCTCGCCGCCGCCTCTCGCAGGACGCCGGGAAGCCAATCGCGTACCGCCGCCGACACCGCTTGGAGGTCCGTCCGCAAGCTGTGGTCGCCCGGCACAAGGACCACCGTTCGCAGCGCCGCGGCGGCTGGAATCCCGAACGGGTCTCGCTCACCCTGCACGACCAGCGTCGGGACCGGCACCAGGTCGAGCTCGGGGAGCCGGCTCGGCGTCGCGGAACCCACGGAACGGGGCGGCGGCTGTAGCGGGAACGCGAGGCACAACACCGCGACGGCGCAGGTGGCCTCCGCGGTGCGGCAGGCCACCCGTGCGCCGAGTGAGCGACCGCCGACGATCAGCGGCAACGCGTGAAGCTCGCCCGCCGCCAGCTGCCCGATCACCGCAGTCCAGGCGGCATCGAACTGGTGCGCGGGCGCGGGCGAGCGCCGCCCGGCGACCCGGTAGGGCTGCTCGACGAGCGCGACTCTCAGCCCTTGGGAAAGGGCGACGTCCGTCACGGCCACTAGGTCTCGCGACGCGACACCACCGGCTGCGCCGTGGCCGAGAACGAGGGCGGCCCGCGGTTCAGCGGCCCGGTGGAGGTGGACGTTGGCCGGGCCGTGTGGAGTATCGACTTCGAGAAAAGACACCGTTGTGCTAACCCTCCTCGAGCACGGACAGGATGTTGCCAGCTGGATCCGTGAACCAGGCGATGTCTGGGCCGCGCTCCCCGCCCCCGCGCGCGATGCCCTTCTCGTCCTGCTCGGACCCGTCGTAGCGCTCGAAGCGGACTCCACGCGCCGTGAGCTCGTCGACCGCCTCGTCGATGTCGGCGACCGGGAAGTTCAGGATCGTGTACGTGGCGGGCTTGAAGTCGGGCTTCGGGTAGATCAGCGTGTCGCGGCTGCCGGCCAGGTGCAGGGTGAGCAAGTCGTGCTCCTCTGACACCTTCAAGCCGAGCGTTCCCTCGTAGAACTCCCGCGCCTTCTCGAGGTCGTCCACGGCGAAGCCGCTGAATGCCTTCGTGTTCGCGAACATGGGTCGCTCCTCTCCTGGGGACGATCGTTCTCGTAGAGACCGGCTCCGGCGCGCGAAGTCATCGGTCGCCCGCCGCTCCCCTGTCGGATGCCGGCTCGACGTGGGTCTGTTCGCTGAGGGCCGTCCCTCAACCCTCCGTCCCTCAGTGCTCGGGCCGGGAGCGGCTTGCGTGCAGCGTCGGCTCGGCCGCGCTCCGTTGAGTCCCTTCATGAAGATGCGGGAGGCTTTGGCAGCGGGCGCCGGGACAGCGGCCGAACTCTGACCACTGCGCTCGCAGGACGCGGTTCGCGAGCGCCGTTGCGTCGCACTTCCCGCATTCTGCGACGAGGGCGCCGACGTCGAGCGGCCTACGCTGTCGAGGCCGGGGGTCAGGGAATCGCCGGTGCGGTGCGTTGCCTTGACGATTGCAGGTTCGATCCCACGCCCTGGCGCTATTGATCGATTCCCGCCTCCCGCGCAAGGGCGTCAAAGTGCGGAAGGATGCTGATCGCACCTTGGGCTGCCGCAGCACGGGCGACCTCCAGGAGATCCTCGTCAGGATGGTCACCCCGCTTCCGGCGTTTCTCGACCTCATGGTGAAGAACAAGGAGCGCGACGCCGACGTCGATCGCGTAGCGGTTGTAGGCGTGGCCGCTGCCGATCTTCGTTAGTTCCGCCTGGCGTCCCCGCAGGTACTTCTTGAGGGGCGAGTAGTCCTCGTTCAGAAAGATCGTGAGGACCGCGGATTCACCGAGCGCGGCGAGCTCGCGGTACTCCTCATCCTGTGCGAGCTCCGACGCGGGCACCTCATCGATCTTGCCAGGGTTGTTCGGAAGCAGGTCGATCTGCTCGCCGCGTCTCCACAGGAGCGCGACCTGGGGCCCCTCGCTCGTTCGGTTCTTGTTCTTCGCGGTCGGTTCGGGGGGTGTCGGTTCAGGGATCTCGGCGGCAACTGTGAACGTGGTCGTCCACTCCAGGTCAGGGCCGAGACCGCCGGACGCTTTCTCCCACCCGTAGATCCCAGCGATCACACTAAACGCACCAAGCTGCGCTTCGGCGGGCACCGTGATGATCACGCGGACCCTGCCGCTATTTGCCGGCCCGATCGCGATGTCCTCGATGTCAATGTCAGGATGCGAGCAGGTGACGGTGAGGACACCGCGGCCGCTGGAGAGGAACTCGTCCTTCGCGTCGACGGTGAAGCGCAGCGCCTTCGACCTGCCCGGCAGGACGATCACCTCCCGCGGGCTGATGAGGAGCGTCGGGTCCGAGTGGAGAACTGTCGGCGGCTTCACCTCCCGCTCACGCTGCTCGAAAGAAGTGCCGTTTCGCCCGTTCCCCTGAAACTTGAAGCCTTGCAGGCGAAGGGCGACTGCACGGCTGATCTGCTTCGAGATCTCGAACGTCGGTCGGTCCGAGCCACCCGACATGATCGACTCCCGGATGAGTTCGGCGTTTAGGTCGCGCAGCTCGTCCCAGCCATCGAGAAACGCAGCGAGATCGCTCTCGAGGCGGAGCGCCTCTTCGCTCGCGCGCACGCCTGACCGATCAGCGGTGAAGAAGTCGGTGCGCATCGCGATCGGGAGAGGGTCGGTCTCAACCACGACGAGCAAGTGCTCGGAGAGTTGGCGCAGCCTCGTGCGCTCGCGGAAGTCAACGGGTGTCCAGTGGTGGTGGACCTGCCCGTTCGAGGTAAAGATCGCCGCGTGGCCGTCCGCGACGAAGTTCCTCTTCTGGCCGGTCGTCTCGGCGTTGCCGTCGCCGAGCATGCGCGGCGGCGTGAAGAAGAAGAAAGTGACGGGGAGCTGGTACGTCGTGTCGCCGACGCGGAACGGCAGCGTCGCGAATCCCTCGCGTCTGTCCTTACGGGGGTTGTCCTCGAATCGGCGCGCAAGGCCCCGATGGGTACGCGGGTGATCCTTCATCAGACGGTTGTCGAGCCGCACGGGAGTGACTGGGCGGAACAGGCGCGTGTCGAGCACCCGCTCGAATGAGTTCGGGTTGTCCGAGTGCCGGATCGCGTGCAGTCGTTCGGTTCCGTAGTTGATGAGCGCAAGGTGCGTGCCGGGCTCGAACTCCCGGTACTCACTCGCAGGCACTGACCACGGATTGGCGTTCATGTTCTCGCCGGCACTCCAGTCGCTCGTGACGCGGTAAAACAGCCCCTTTCCCTTCAGCGAGCGCTGCCACAGGCATACGGCAACGAGGATCACATCCTGACCATGCTGCAATTCCGGCGCGCGCCGGCTTACAAGCACGACTGCATCGGCATTGCGGAACGTGGTCGCGCCGCCGATACCGAACGCGCCCTGTTGCCACATCGTCTTGCTCTTGTGCGCTGAGCCCAGCGCGAAGATCGATCGGGCGACGTATCCCGGCTCGATCCCGCATCCGAGGTCGCGAAAGACTGCCGTCAGCCGTTTGCTCTTCCGCGCCGGCTGGCCAGCCTCGTAGAACTCGACAGTAGTTCGTCTACCTAGCTCCGCCTCGGTCAACCCGTGGAAGAGATCGTCGGCCGCCTCATGCGGTGTGCGGTACGGAACGACGGCAAGGCTGCCATAGCGCTCAATCGCGGCACGCTCGAGCAGCGCATCTTGCATGTTCGTAACGTTCTCGATCAGCTTGTAGTCATACGAACCGCTGGTCGTCATCAGCCCGAAGTTGTTGACCTTGTCCCCCACAGGCCGCTCGAAGCGTTGACCGATCGCGGATTCGAGCAGCTCGTCCACGTGTTCGGCATCAGAGAGCGTGCGAGCGCTGAGGGCGGCCTCAATGATCTTGCGTGCGGCATTCATGCTGCATCAGCGGTGCGTCGGCGGCCCTGCTCGGTGAGCTCCCAGATCCCGCGCGGCGAGTCCTTTACCAGGTCGCCTTGCTCGACCAGGCGCAAGCGGACGAACTGGGCTCGATTACGCCAGCGGATGTTGCCGGAGGCAAGCGGCTCCTTATCGACTTCCGTCAGCATCCCGTCGAGACGCGTCTCGAGCTCGTCAAGGACCTCCCGTGCGGCGGCACGATGGCCGTGCTTGGCGATGATCTCAAGCATCGGAATCTCGTATTCGGCCTCGGAGAGGATCGTGCCGGTCTTTGCGCGTGGCGCTCGACGAGAAGTCTTCGCTCTGCGGCGCCGTTGACGGCCGCCGGACCGCGCCAATTCGCTAGCGGACCCGACACTCTCTTCGAGATCGTCACCACTCCCGTTCACAGCCTCGTGCGCTTCGGAAAGGCCGAGCACTCGTCGCAGCACCGAGTTGGGCGTGTCGATGAAGGGCTCAGCGTGCTTCTTCAGTTCATCGAACACGTCCTGGTCGATCCTTATTGTGGGCGACATAGCAACCTTCCTTGTAGAGTCTTGTTCGCCTCAATGTAGATGCAGGTTGCAAAGTTACAAGGTTCTTCGCAAACTGTCAAACCGCTGCGCGAACGGGATCGCGCTGTAAGCACGGCCGGTCGATAGGTTCTCCGCGGCGTTTCCAGAGAGGGAGTCGGGACAGGGAGGTGGGAGTCTCGCTCGCGGGCTAGGCCCCAGCCTGCGGCGTCACGATGGGCATCACCGTCGACGAGGACGGGTCGACGCGATACGTCTGTCTCGAGTGCGGCTTCTCCGACGATCCGTCGAAGGGTTTGCGAGGCGAGCGTCTGACCCCGAGCTCGCCGTAGCAGTCCTCGCAGGCCGCGATCAAGCGTCCCGCATCGTCATTCTCCGCGAAGGTGACGGCGATCGCGTCGCCGTCTCTTCACGTCCTGGTGCGGTAGTGGAGGTGAACCACGCCGTTGCCGAAACGGCGTTCGTCCAGCAGTTCGAGCTTCAGGCGGACGTTGTTGGGGAGGGACTGTCTGCCACCTCCCACCACGATGGGCGCGACGAACAGGTGGAACTCGTCGACCAACCCGGCCTTGATCGCCTGGGCGGCGAGGTCGGAACCGCCCACCGTGATGTCACGTCCCGCTGTCGCTTTCATCTGCCGGACCGCTTCAGGGTCAAAGTCTCGCTCGATCCGCGTCCTAGCGCTGGATACCGCCTCCAGCGTCTTGGAGTACACGATCTTGTCGGCCGCCTGCCATATCTCCGCGAAATCCCGCATGAGGCGCGGCTGGTGGGCAAGGGTGTGCGCCGTCTCCCAGCCGACCATCACCTCGTACATCCGTCGCCCGTAGAGGTAGGTGCCGACCGGCCGCTCGAGGTCGTTGACGAAGCGGTGCACCTCCTCGTCGGGCACCGCCCAGTCGAAGTTGCCGTCCTCGTCTGCTACGTAGCCGTCGAGCGACGTGATCGCCGAGTAGATCAGCTTGGCCATGGCGAGCCTCCCTTTACGCATACTGCCACCGGCTCCCTCATCGGCGGTCACCTTCTCGAAGACTTGACTCGGCGCTACGAAGGAAGGGGTTCGCTTGTCGCAGACGAGCCGAACGGCGACAGCAACGCCGCGGTCCAGCGGCGGAGTCCGGCGCAGCTCCTCAAGGAGTACTCCGTGGGCGTATCCGCAGTGGGAAGCAGCTCGAAAACGGGGTGCCGGTGGAGCCGCGGCCGCTCGCCGCGCGGCCGAGCGGCGCCAGGAACAGGAGGTGCGTAGGAAGGCCAGGGAGCAGGCCGCGCCCGAGCGCGCGCAGGAGCGCCGCGCCCGCGCTGCCGAGCGCGAGCTCACCTCCCGCCGACCCCATGCCCGCGGCGGCCTCACGGCCTGGCTCGACGAGCGTGATCAACGCGAGCCCCTCACCCGGGCTGATCTGCACAGTTGGAACGACGAGACCGCTGCCCGTGTCGTCGACGCGGGTGGAGGGATGCAGGACGTGATCGATGCCACCGACTTGCGCACCCGCGAAAACGTCCTCGGCCTGATCGACCCGGAGATCCTCACGCGAGCGTTCGACAACGACGCGCTCGCGCTGGTGCAGCCTCCGCCGCTCTAGCGAGGAGGCCGGGGCTCCGTCCGTCGGAGCGACCATGCCAGTGGGTCCTCCGACCATCGATCCAGATCAAGCTTGGGTCGGCGTCGCCTTTCCGCCACAGTGCGACAACAGCGATGGCAGTCCAGCGAGACCGTTTCTGCCCGGCGCTCGCGCGCGAGCGGGAGGACGGAAGCGGCGATGCGCTCAGGTTGACCTTCGAGCGCGTCTGCGGCCGCCGGGCCCGAGATGAGGAGGTCGTGCGGGGCTTAGCGCGCCGTGATGTAGTCGGTCAGGTACTGGATCTCGAAGCTCTGCTGCTTCGACTTGAACTTGACGACGTCGCCGATCGAGACGACACCCACCACCTCGCCGCCGTCGACCACGGGGAGGTGGCGGATTCGCCGGTCGGTCATCAACGCCATGCACTCGTCGATCGTCGTCTGCGGCGTGACCACGATCAGCGGTGAGGACATGATCTCGCGGACGGCGGTCTCCCGGTCGGTGCGCCCCTCGAGCGTCACGCGGCGGAGGTAGTCGCGCTCGGTGACGATCCCGGTGATCTGGCCGCCCTCGGTCACGAGCAACGATCCGACGTTCGCCTCGACCATCCGCTCCACCGCCTCGAAGACCGAGGCGTCCGCCTCGATCTGGAGCACGTCATCGCCCTTCTCATCGAGGATCTCCGACAGCTGATTCATCTCGCCTCCTTACGATGGCGTGAGCCGCGCTGCGGCCTGTCCCACCGATAGCGTGCACTACGACCCCCTCCGACCGCAACCGCGGCGACCATGCGGGGCGACGCTCCTGCAACCGGGCGAGGTCGAGTTGGTTGCACTGCCACCGTCGTTCTTAGAGGTGAAGCGTGATCGATGGCGCCAAACTGGGAATGAACCATCTGAGTGAGCTCCCGCGCGCAACGACGGCTGGGGTCACGCGTCGAATCCGCGCAAGGGTAAGCGCCTCCGGCACCCTTCTCGTGTGGGACGGGTTCGGCCCGTGACAGGAGATCCTCCTGGGCGGACGCATGCGCAGCGGCTCGCGAGCCGCGACGGCTACTTCGCACCCGAAAGCGTGATCCGGAGGGTGGGCAACTCACTGCTTACGCCGTTCTTGGGCGGTGGGCCTGCGGTCCTCCTCCAGGTCGCCCACCCGCTTGTCGCCGTGGGTGTCGTCCAGCACTCCGACTATCGGCGCGACCTCTGGCGCAGGCTCGGGCGCACGCTGCGGGCGCTGTACCTGATCACCTACGGCACGAGAGCCGAGGCCGAACGGGCAGCCGAAGCGGTGCAGACCGTCCACGCCCGCGTCCACGGAAAGACAGACGTGCAGCTGGGCCGCTTCCCGTCCGGAACCCCCTATTCGGCCTCCGACCCCGAGTTGACGCTCTGGGTGCACGCGACGCTGGTCGAGGCCTCGCTGACGGTCTACCAGCGGTTCGTGCGCGCTCTCTCGTCCGATGACCAAGAGCGCTACTACCGGGAGATGGCGCTCGTCGCCCGCCTCTTCGCACACCCACCTCGGTGATCCCGCGATCGCTTGCCGACTTCCGGGACTACTTCGCCGCCCAAGTCGCCGGCGAGACGATCACGGTCACGGCATCGGCGCGAGAGGTGGCAGCCGTCATCCTCGACGCGCCCTTACCTGTCCCGATGCGCCTGCTCGTCCCCGCTCACCGACTGGCGACGGCCGGGCTTCTCCCGCTGCGTCTTCGCGACGAGTACGGACTGCGCTGGAGCCCGCTCCACCAACTCGCGCTGCCGCTCGCGGCACGCTCCCTACGACTCACAACGACACCAGCCCTGATCGCCGCGTCACGACTCACGCCGATACCGCGGGAGCTTGCCGCATAGCGCCGCCATTCCACCCGTCAGGGCGGCGGGACTTGGTGGTCTCCGGAAAGCGCACGGCCAGGCGTACGCTCCAACTCTGGCCCCACGATCACCGAGGCGACCGTGTCATCCACCGCTCGCAGGCGCTCAAGCAGTCCTTCACCCGAGAGGACATAGCGCTCGTCCTCGATCCGCACCCGCGCCTCGTCGAACGCGGGCCGCACCAGCTCGAGCGTCTCGCGCGTGCACGCAGCGGAGGAACAGAGGACGAGTGCGGGCTAGATCCCACACCGATGAAGGTACGCGGCGATTCGCTTCGCGTCCCGCCGTCCTCGTTGCGCGAGCAGGCGCACGGAGTCGAGGGAGCGTCGGATCGGACCAGCTCGATTTCGCATGCCGGACGAGCTAGAGGGTGTGCATCACTCGCCGCCCACCTCTCGATCGAGGAAGCGACGCAGCGCCTCCCCGCGACGCTCGCGGAGCTGGTCGAAGCGGACGACGGGACCCTGCTCCGCATGCGCGTGAGCTCACTGGACTGGATGGCATGCATCCTCGCCGGGCTCGACTGCGGCTTCACAATCTACGAGCCGGACGAGCTTCGCGTGAGCGCCCGAGCGCTCGCGGATCGCTTGGTCGAATCGACCTGAAGCCGCACACGTTGCAAATACCGGTCGGCTCGCCGTAGAATCGGCATGTTCCTAACGAAAGGATCACGTGCCGACCTGGCTTTGGATCGTCATCATCGTCATCGTTGTGTTGGCCGTCCTTGGCTACTTTGGCCGGGGACGCCTCTCTAGGTAGCCGCTCCCGTCTTTTTCCTGACAGCCGCGATGCCGCGAGGGGTTGGGCTGTGCCGAGAGCTGGGCAGGGCTTCGAGGGTATCGAGATGGACGCGTCGTCCGGCCACGCATACCGGACGAGGTCGACGAAGCCGGCCGACCTACGCGCACCGCGCCGACCGTGCGATTCCTTCCTCGCAGGCGCCTGCGCCGATGATCGGCACAGCTGGCGATCCGTCACCCGTTCGTCGCCTTCCGTCCACGCCTGTGGATTGGCGATGGCGGCTAGTTGCGATTCGGAACGGTGCCATCAACTCATTCGCCGGGAGCGCGCTCGCCTCGAGGAGGAGCTCGAATCGCTTGGAGTCAGATTTTTTCGAAGCCAGGCGAACTTCGTCACACTCGCAAGCGGCTTAGCGACGCCGGCGCTTCATGAGGCGCTTGCCGATGAGGGCATCGTCGTACGAGACGGATCCGATCTCGGCTTTCCCGGACGCGTACGCATCACCGTCGGTGCGCCGGCGCAGATGCTTCTCGTCCGCCGGGCACTCCGTCGCGTCTTTGCGAGCGACTCCGATGGCGGGACGCCGTGAGCGCGATCGACGGGATGGGCGTCGTCCGCGCCGGCGAGGATGTCTACGAGGTTCGGCGCGAGACGCACGAAGCGCTCGTCGGCGTAACGCTTCGCCTCGGCGCGCGGTGCGAGCCTCGGCTCGAGACAACGCTCGCGTTCTTCGACCACATGCTCGAGATGCTTTGCGCGCATGCGGGCATCACGCTCGATGTCCGCTTCGAGGTTAAGACGTTCCGACTCACGCACGTGATCTGCGAGGACGTCGGTCTGGCGCTCGGCTCAGCAGTCCAGCAGGCACTGCGTGACCGCATCGACGTTGGCGTCGAATCCGTAGGCGAGGCGCACGGCGCGATCGACGAGGCCCTCGCTTTCTCGATGGTCAGCTTCGAGGGCCGCGCGAACCACCGCGTCGAGCGGTCAGGCGCAGCGAGGCTCGAGCACGTCGAGGACATGCTCGCGGCGGATCTCGTCGCGTTCTTCGAGGGCTTCGCGCAGGGTGGCCGGGCTACGGTTCACCTCAAGGTCCTGCACGCCGACGACCCGCACCACGCCTGGGAGGCGGCGTTCCGCGCCTTCGCGCGGGCGCTTCGCGTAACGCTCGCCTCGAACACCTGGCGGGCGGGTCTCACCGCCGGCGTCAAGGGAACGCTCGATTGACCGACGGCCGGCTCGAGGGAAGAGGCGTCCTCGTCTCCGGCGGGACGAGCGGGATCGGGCTCGCGGTCGCGCGGCGCGTCGCCGCCGATGGGGCCCGGGTCTGGATCCTCGGAACCCGCCTCGAGACGGTCGCCTCGGCGCTCGCCGAGCTGCCCACGGGCGCCGCAGGCGGCTCGGTCTGCGACGTCTCGCACGAAGACGAGGTCGTCGCCGCCCTTGCCAAGGCCCTCCGCTTCCTCGGCCGCCTCGACGCCGCCTTCGTCAACGCGGGCATCGACGGCCAGAACCGCCCGACGCTCGAACTCGACGCCGGGCACTTCCGCCGCGTCCTCGAGGTCAACCTTCTCGGCGCTTTCCTCGTCGCGCGGGAGGCCGGCCGCGCGATGCCCGGCGGCGGCGCGATCGTCCTCAACGCCTCGGTCAACGGCCTCCAAGCGGAGCCGAACTTCGCCGACTACAACGCGTCGAAGGGCGGCGTCGTCCTCCTCGGGCGGACGCTCGCCCGCGAGCTCGGCGGGCGGGGCTTCTGGGTGACGGTCGTCTGCCCGGGCTACATCCGCACTCGCATGACCGGGCAGTACTTCGACGACCCGGCGACGGCCGCCGAGATTCTCCGGCACATTCCGGCAGGGCGGATGGGCGACGCCGACGAGGTCGCCTCCCTCGTTTCGTACCTCGTAAGCCCCGAGGCCACGTACATGAACGGGAGCGTCGTCACGATCGACGGAGGGTCGCTTGCCTGAACCCGTGACGCTCACAGGCACGTCGCTCGGCGTCGAGGACGTCCACGAGATCGGCGCCGAGCGAGCGCCGGTCGCGCTCGACCCGCCGGCGCTCGAGGCGGTCGGGCGGAACCGTGCCGCGCTCGAGGAGGCGATCGAGCGCGGCGAGGCGATCTACGGGATCACCACGGGCCTCGGCGCGCTCGTCCGCGAGCGGATCGGTCTCGAGGATGCCGCCGCCATGCAGCGCGACGTGCTCCGCAGCCACGCGGCGGGCGTCGGCGAGCCGCTCCCGCGTGAGGTCGTTCGCGCCGCTCTCGCCGTGCGCCTGAACGGGCTCCTGCGCGCCCGGTCGGGGATCAGGCCGCTCGTTCTCGAGCGGGTCGCGCTGCTCCTCAACCTCGAGCTCGTCGCGCCCGTGCCGAGCACGGGCTCGCTGGGAGCAAGCGGCGACCTCGCGCCGTCGGCGCACGCCTTCTTGCCCCTGATCGGAGAAGGGGAGCTCTCGGGGTCGAACGGTGTCCCCCGCCCGGCCGGCGACGTTCTTGCCGAGCACGGGCTCGAGCCACTCGAGCTCGGCCCAAAGGAGGCGCTCGCGCTCGTCAACGGGACGCACTTCATGGCCGCGATCGGCGCGCTCCTCGCCCGGCGGGTCGAGCGGCTCCTCGACTCCGCTGACGCCGCCGCCGCGCTCTCCCTCGACGCGCTCCACGGCGCTCCGGCCGCCTTCGACCCGCGCGTTCACGAGCTGCGGCCGCTCCCCGGGCAGGCCCTCTCGGCGGCGAGCGTACGCGCACTCGTTGCCGGGTCTGAGCGGCTCGGGATGCGCGAGTACGACAACGTCCAGGATGCGTACTCGCTTCGCTGCGTGCCGCAGGTACACGGGGCGGCGCGCGAAGCGGCCGGTTTCTTCCGGCGTCTGGTCGAGGTCGACCTGAACGCGGTGACCGACAACCCGATCGTCTTCGATTCGGGCGAGGTCGTCTCCGCCGGCAATTTCCACGGTCAGAGCCTCGCTCTCGCGTTCGACGTGCTCCGGATCGCGCTCCCCGATCTCGCCTCGATCTCGGAGAGGCGCACCTTCCGCCTGCTCTCGCCGTCGCTCAACCATGGCCTACCGGCGTTCCTGACGCCCGAGGCTGGGCGGGCGAGCGGCTACATGGTCGCGCAGTACACCGCCGCCGCCCTCCTGGCCGAGCTCCGCGCGCTCGCGCACCCCGTCAGCCTCGACAACGTGCCGACGTCCGACAACCAGGAGGACCACGTGAGCATGGGCATGACAGCCGCGCTTCTCGCGCTTCGCGCCTGCGCGCGCGCGGAGACGGTCGTGGCGATAGAGACACTCTGCGCCGCCCAGGGGCTCGAGACCGGGACGCGCAGGCCCGGCCACGGTGTCGCTCGCCTCCATGCGCTCGTGAGAGAGCAGGTTCCCCCACTCGAAGAGGACCGACCGCCGGCGCCGGACATCGAGTCGGTGCGAGAGCTCGTCGCGAGCGGCTCCCTCGCGGCCGTCGTCCAGGAGTTCACCGAGGCAGATCCCGCAAGAGAAATCGTCCAGGCAGGGCACTTCGACAGGACAGGAGGTCACCAGTGAAGAAACTGACGACGACTTGGCGCGTCGCGCTCCTGGCGTTCGTCGCCGCCTTCGCGCTCGCCGCGTCGGGGTGCGGCGGCGACGAAGAGGCGGCGACGATCCGCATGGGCATCGAGCCGTGGATCGGCTACGGCCCCTGGTGGATCGCAGACGCGAAGGGCTACGATGAGGAGAACGGCGTCGACATCCAGATCACGAACTTCACGGCCGACGCCGACATCAACACGGCCTTTGCCGGCGGTCAGCTCGACGCCTCGAACATCGCCACGCACACCGGCCTCCGCTTCATCGGCGCCGGCCTGCCCGTGAAGATCGTCCTCTTCGAGGACGTCTCGCGGACAGCCGATGCCATGCTCGCGGGCGCCGGTATCGAGTCCGTCGCCGATCTGAAGGGGAAGAAGGTGGCCTTCGAGGAAGGGACGACGAGCGACCTCCTTCTCCGCTACGCGCTCGAGCAGAACGGCATGTCGATCGACGATGTCGAGGTCGTCCCGATTCCCGCGGCAGACGCGGGCGCGGCGGCGATCGCGGGTCGCGTCGACGCGGCGGTCACGTACGAGCCCTACCTGACCGCGGCACTCGGCGAGGATCCGGAGTTCAAGCTCCTCTACACGGCCGGCGAGCGACCGGGCCTGATCTCGGACATCCTCGTCGTCAACGCCGACTTCGCGGAGGAGAACCCGGACGCCATCGTCGCGGCGCTGAAGGCGTGGGGACAGGCGATCGAGTTCTACCGTTCGAACACCGAGGAGGCCCAGGCGATCATCGCCGAGAACGTCGGAGCGAGCCCCGAGGATCTCGGGACCGCCTTCGAGGGCGTCGACCTCTTCGACCTCGAGCAGTCGAGGGACTTCTTCGACACGGAGTTCGTCGACCTGGCAAACCAGGTCAAGGGGATACTCGAAGGGCAAGGCACGCTCGAGGGCGATCCTGACCCCGAGTCGGTTCTCGACGCCTCGTTCGTCGAGCAGGCACTCGGAGACTGAGTGAGGGTGTGACCCCGCAGACGGAGACTCCCGCGGCCGGCGCAGTGGCAGCGCCGGCCGCGGGATCGCCCGCCCTCGTCCGTCGGCGGCGGCTCTTTCGCCTCTACGGCGAGGTCGGCGGGCGCCTCTACCTCGCGATCGCGATCGCAGCGTTCGCCGTCGCCTTCGCGGCGTGGTCGATCGCGGCCGCGCTCGATCTCGCCTCGGACCTCTTCCTACCATCGCCAGTCGAGGTGTGGGAGCGCGCGGTCGAGATGGCGCGCGACGGGACGCTCGGCTCCGACACCTGGACGAGCTTCAAGCGCATCTCGATCGGCTTTCTCATCTCGACCGCGTTCGGCCTTCCGATCGGCATCCTCATCGGAACCTATCGAGCGGCCGAAGCGGCGATCGAGCCGCCGGTCGACTTCATCCGCTACATGCCGGCGGTCGCCTTCGTCCCGCTCACGATCGTCTGGGTGGGCGTCGACGAGACGCAGAAGTACCTGATCATCTTCATCGGCACCTTTTTTCAGCAGGTACTCCTTGTGATGGACAACGTCAAGCGCGTCCCGCGCGAGTACGTCGACACCGGCTACACGCTCGGAATGCGCGAGCTGCCGATCCTCGCCCGCATCGTCGTTCCGTCGGCGGCGCCCGCCATCTGGGACACACTCCGGATCACGCTCGGCTGGGCCTGGACGTGGCTCGTCGTGGCGGAGCTCGTGGCCGCGAACGACGGGCTCGGCCACAGGATCGTCACGGCCCAGCGCTTCTTCCAGACGGACACGATCTTCGTCGCGATCCTCGTCATCGGGCTCCTCGGTCTTGCGATGGACCAGCTCCTGAGGCTCGCGGCGCGGCGCCTCTTCCCGTGGGACGAGCGGGGGCGCCGGTGAGCGAGCCGAAGCTCTCGATCCGCGGGCTGCACAAAGTCTTCGAAGAGAAGGGACGCTCCGTCGTCGCACTCGACGGCGTTAGCATCGACGTCGCCGAGAACCAGTTCGCGACGCTCGTCGGGACGAGCGGCTGCGGCAAGAGCACGCTTCTCTCGATCGTCGCCGGGCTGGAGACGCCGACGAGCGGGGAGGTGGTCGTCGACGGCCACTCGGTCACGGGGCCAGGGCGCGACCGCGGCATGGTCTTCCAGACGTACACGCTCTTCCCCTGGCTCTCGGTGCAGAAGAACGTCGAGTTCGCGCTGCGCGCCGAGCCGCTCTCGAAGACGGAGCGGCGTGGCGTCGCCCGCGAGCATCTCGCGCTTGTCGGCCTGGAGGGCTTCACGGACGCGTATCCGAGTCAGCTCTCAGGCGGGATGCGGCAGCGCGTGGCGATCGCGCGCGCCCTCTCGTACAAGCCAAAGGTGCTCCTGATGGACGAGCCGTTCGGCGCGCTCGACGCGCAGACCCGCCAGCTCATGCAAGAGCTCCTGACGCGGGTCTGGGAGGAGCACCGTCTCACCGTCCTGTTCGTCACACACGACATCGACGAGGCCGTGTTTCTCTCGGATCGGGTGCTCCTGATGACCGCCCGCCCGGGGCGGATCAAGCAGGATGTCCCGATCGAGCTCCCGCGCCCGCGGACGTTCGACCTGCTCTCGACGACCGAGTTTCTCGACTACAAGTCGGGCCTCCTCGCCTCGGTGCGGGAGGAGAGCCTGAAGTCGGCCGCCTGATGGGGAAGATCGCCGTCTACCGCCTCGAGACGATGGCGCCGCACGACCGGGCGCGGATTATGGAGCGCTCGCTCTCGGCGATCTTCGATCCCGAGCTCGCGAGGAGCGTCCGCGAGATCGTCGAGGACGTCCGCGCCCACGGCGACGAGGCGGTCTGCCGGGCGCTCGCGCGCTTCGACGGCGTGGAGTGCAGGCCCGAGCAGCTACGGGTCAGAGAGAACGAGTTCGCCGCCGCGCGGGCGGCGGTAAGTGACGCTGTCGTCGCGGGGATCCGCCAGGGGATCGCAAACATCCGAGCCTTCAACGAGCGCGTCCTGCGTGACGCGTCCTGGCGGCAGGAGATCGCGCCCGGTCTCGAGGTCGGGGAGCAGGCGCGCCCGATCGACGCTGCCGGGCTGTTCGTCCCGAGCGGAAAGGGATCGTTTCCGTCGGTGCTCATGCAGATCGGGACACCGGCCGTCGTGGCCGGCGTGGCACGGATCGTCGTCGTCGTTCCGCCGGTGCGGGGACGCGGGCTCGAAGTCGATCCGGCCGTCCTCGTGGTCGCCGAGGAGCTGGGGCTGAGCGACGTCTTCCGGGTGAATGGCCCCGCGGGAATCGCCGCGGTCGCCTTCGGGACGGAGACGATTCCGCGCGTGAGCCGGGTCGTGGGCCCGGGAAGCCCGGCGGTGACGGCGGCGCAGATCCAGGTGCAGGCGTACGGCTGCTCGACCGTCATGCTCTTCGGGCCCTCGGAGAGTCTGTCGATCGCCGACGACTCCGCCGATCCGGCGGTGCTCGCGGCGGACTATCTCAATGAGGCGGAGCACGGCCTCGACTCGGCGGCGATCCTCCTCACGGACTCGGAGGAGCTCCTGGGTGCGGTCGAGCAGGAGGTCGAGCGCCAGCTCGCCGAGCTCCCCGACTGGCGGCGGGAGTTCGCGGAGGCGGCGATCTCGCGCTTCGGCGGCGCGATCCTCGTGCGCGACCTCGAGGAGGCGGTTGCGTTCGCGAACGAGTACGCCCCCGAGCACGCGCTCATCGCGACGCGTGATCCGGAGGCCGTGGCCACCCGGCTCGACCACGCCGGTGAGATCCTCCTCGGCAACACGCCCTTCGCGGCCGCGAACTTCGCGATCGGCGTGCCGGCGACGCTGCCTACAGGTGGCTTCGCCCGGGTGTCGTCCGGCGTGACGGCGCGCACGTTCGTCAAGACGAGCTCGGTCGCTCGGACATCGCTCGAGGCGCTCGCGGGTATGGCGCCGGGAATCGTCGCTCTGGCCGAGCACGAGGGCTTCCCGGCCCACGCGGCGGCCATGCGGATCAGGGGGCTCGGGTAGATCTGCGCCCGCTCGAGTCGCAGGCGGGCTGTGGAGCGGCGAGGCCTGGGTTGCCTCGGTGACGCCTGACCGCATGCTCGACGCCGTCACCGTCGAGGGCCCGATTCCGGCGGACGCGCTCGGGCCGACGCTCGTCCACGAGCACATCTTCGTCGCTCTCGACGTCTGGCTGACGCCAGCGACGAGCGAGGACGCGCGGCGGATCGCAGACCTCCAGGTCGGACCAGAGATCGAGGCCGAGCTTCGGCGTGACCCGTTCGCCGTCCGGGACAACCTTCACCTCGACGACGACGAGCTCGCGGCCGAGGAGCTGGGGCTCTTCGCCCGGGCGGGCGGGCGGACGGTCGTCGACCTGACGCTTCCGGACATCGGCCGCGATCCCGCGCGTCTGCAGGGTGTGGCTCGCGCCACCGGCCTGAACGTGATCATGGGCTGCGGTCATTACATCGGGCCCGCGCACCCGCCGGGACTCGCGGGAGAGAGCGTCGAGACCATCGCCGAGCGCCTCGTCGGGGAGGTGCGCGACGGCGTCTCCGTCGACGACGGCCCACCGGTGCGCGCAGGCGTGATCGGCGAGATCGGGACGTCCGATCCGGTCCTGCCGGCCGAGCGGCATGTGCTGGAGGCGGCGGCGCTGGCACAGGTGGAGACGGGCGCTCCGCTCTTCGTTCACCTCCACCCTTGGGGGCGAGCCGGGCACGAGGCGCTCGACGTCCTCGAGCGGACCGGCGCCGAACTCGAGCGGGTCGCGCTCTGCCATCTCGACCCGACGCTTCCGGACACCGGGTACCACCGCTCGCTCGCGGAACGAGGCGCCACCGTCTGCTACGACATCTGGGGCGACGAGGACGAGTATGGCGGGAAGGGCATGCCGACCGATCTCGAACGGATCAAAGCGCTCGAGACCGCAATCGCCGAGGACTGGATCGACCGCGTCGCGGTCGCCCAGGACGTCTGCACCAAGACCCAGCTCCGCCGTCACGGCGGCCCGGGGTACGCCCACCTCCTGACGACGGTCGCGGCCGAGCTCGCGGGACGCGGCCACGGCCCGGAGCTCGTTCAACTCCTCCTGGTCGAAACACCGCGGCGACTGCTCAGCTGGGCATAGTGTGTCCGCAGCTGTTCTGTGTTTAGAAAACAGTAAACACGGCGCGGGTACGAAACGGGTACATGAGCTTGTGCACGCGCAAGCACGGACGACACACCCAGAGCAGCCGATCTGCAGGAGAAACGTGATCGCGCGTGACCGGCCCGTGCACGCCAGTACCGCGCCTGAACCTGGTAAGGAGAGGGTCACGGCCGTCCACCGCCGGCGAGCAGTAGCCGTCAACGGGTGTTCCGAAAGGAGACAACGACTTCATCCCGCGTGCATCCCGCACGAGGTCGGCGGAAGGCCCCGGTGGCGCCCGCTAATCCCCGCAAGGCGGCGAGCGAAAATCCCTGCTTGGCCCGGGAATCCCCGACGAGTCCGGGTCACGCCCGGAAGGCCGTATCGGGCTTTGCAAGCCGGAGGTCGCCGGTTCGATCCCGGCACGCTCCACTCGAAAAAAGCGCTGCAAATCGGCAATATGGTACGGCGTCAACGATGAGGCATACTCCCCGATTTTGCTCCTCTGGAACGGTCCTGGAACGCTGACAGCCTGAGCGTGGGTCTCTGCCGATCGCTCAGGCGCAAACGCCTTCTTCGTCTTCAGCTGGGGCACGCTTCGCCCGACAGCCTTGAAAGCGTCGACGTCGCCACGCAACAGGGACAGCAGGCGAACCGCAGGCACCCACAGGCCTCCACCACGTCATGTGGAGTGGAGCGACCCACTGATCCGCTTTCACGAACTCTCCAACTTCCATCGCTGTTCCTAGGTTCTGGCGATAGATGCCCGTCGCGTGTCCCTTGCCTTCGCGTAGTTTTCCAGCCGGCGTCGATGACGCTTCCCCTCGTGCAGACGACGCCTCCGACCCTGACGCCGCCAACCGCGAAGGAACGCGCCGGCGCCGCGGTGCGGCTCTGGATCG
>JALZOK010000112.1 GCA_030857225.1 Actinomycetota bacterium | reverse complement strand
GCCGAACAAGCCTCAGCAGCCGAAGCCGTACTCGCACTTCTTCTGAAAGAACTCGGACTCGCTCGCGGTGAAGAAGTGATGCACCTCGTCGGGCTTGCGGACGAAGAACAAGTAGTCGACGCGGGCGGGCCTCGCCGCCGCTCGGATCGACGCGAGCCCCGGGTTCGAGATCGGCGTCGGCGGTAGCCCGAGGCGCTCTCTCGTGTTGTACGGGCTGTCGCTCTCGAGGTCCGACTGCTTCAGGGACTCGGTCCCCGGAACGTTTCTCCCATAGCGGATCGTCGCGTCGATTCCGAGCGCCATCCCGTTTCGAAGCCGGTTGTAGATCACGGCCGAGACGAGCCAGCGCTCCTCGGGCGCGACCGTCTCCTTCTCGATCATGGACGCAATAGTGAGCACGTCATACGGCGTCAGGTTCTTCGATCTCGCGTAGCGGAGATCGACGCTCCGCCATCGCCGTCGGAAGAGGGCGAGTTGGTCACGGACGAGCTTCTCCGAGGTTGTGACCTTCGTGAACTCGTACGTGGCCGGAAACAGGAAGCCCTCGCTGGAGTGGGTTCGTGACCAGTCTTTCCGGAACTCGGCCGGAGGCATCGCCTGGGCGCTTGCTCGCCGGTACCCGCCCGCGGTCAGCTTCGGCGTCACCCTCCGCTCTCGGATGGCGATCTCGTGCACGGCGCCGACGCGCTCGACCATCTCACGACGGGTGAATCCCTCGGGAAAGATGATCCGCAGGCGAGCCAGCGGAGGCGTCGTCTCCACCGGGGCCGGTGGGGGCTCCTTGTGCCGGCAGCCGGCGACGACAACCGCCACGAGTATTACCCCTACGGCGAGAGCCAGCTTCACCTCGCACGCATCCGCGTGAGGTAGCTCTCGAGGAGATGTGCAGCCGCTCGCGCGTCCTCCGGGGCGGTGCCCGGAGCTCCCGCCGCGAGGGTCGTCGTGAACCGCTCGTCGTAGGTCTCGACGGGAACCTCGAGGAGAGTGCGCAGCGCCCGGACGAACTCCTCGGTCTCGAGCGCCTGACTCCCTTGCTCGCCACGCAGCGTCAGCGGAAGACCGACCACGACGCGCTCTGCTTCGTGCTCCGCGACGATCTCCCGCACGCGCGCCAGCCCGTCCGGTGTCGACGCCTGCTCGATGACCTCGAGCGGCCTTGCGATGGTTCCGGTCGCATCCGAGACCGCGACGCCGGTGCGCGCGGCGCCGTAGTCGAGCGCGATGACCTTCACAGCGCGCTCAGGATCAGCCGCTCGGCCTCGGCCAGCGCCTCCGGGAGCTTCTCTGGATCCTTCCCGCCCGCGCGCGCCATCGTCGAGCGCCCGCCGCCGCCGCCGCCGACGATCGCCGCAGCCTGACGCACGACATCCGAGGCGCTGATCTGCTCAGCCACCGCCGCGTCGAAGTTCGCCACCAAATGAACTCCTCCGTTGTCGCGCGAGCCGAGGACGATGGCGGCCGGCGCATGGCGCTGCTTGAAGCGGTCTGAAAGATCGAGCAACCCGTCGGAGTCGAAACCGTCGACCGATTGCACGATGACGTTGATCCCGCTCTGGATCTTGACCGTCGGCTCAGGAGCTGTCGCGATCCCTGCCGCAGCCGGTGGCTTCGTATGTGCGTCCCTTCGCAGCTCCGCCACTTGCGTCCGCAGCTCGTCGGCCTCTCGAGAGCGCTCGCGCAGGTATGCCCAGGCAGCGCCCGAGGTGACCGCCTCGATACGCCGCGCGCCGGATCCGATCGAGCCCTCGGAAAGGATGACGAAGGCCCCGATCTCGGCGGTCGACCGCACATGTGTCCCGCCGCAGAGCTCCGCCGAATAGCCCGGGATCTCGACCACGCGCACGATGTCGCCGTACTTCTCGCCGAAGAGCATCATCGCGCCGAGCCGGCGGGCTTCCTCGATCGGCGTCTCGAAGACGTGCACCGGCAGCCCTTCGAAGATCTTCTCGTTGACCTTGCGCTCGACCGCGTCGCGCTCGTCGGCGGTGAGCGCGTGGTCATGGGTGAAGTCGAAGCGGAGCTTGTCAGGGCGGACCGCCGAGCCCGCCTGCTGGACGTGATCGCCGAGCACCTCTCGAAGTGCCCGGTGCAACAGATGCGTGCCCGTGTGGTTCGCCATCGTCGGAAGCCGGGAGTTCCAGCTCACGACAGCCCGCACGCGGTCACCGGCTGCGAAACCGCCGCCACGCAGGAGCAGCGTCTGGTCGGAGTCGAATCGATAGGCCTCCGCGAGCTCGGCGCGCGTCTCCGCGTCGGTGTCGAGCTCGATCCAGCCCTGGTCGGTCACCTGTCCGCCGCCGGCCGGATAGAACGGCGACTCCCTGAGCTTGGCGAGAAAGTGACCGTCCTCGAGCTTCTCGAGCGCGCCGATCTGCGTGAGGACATCGGCCTTCCGGTCGCCCACGAACTCGGACGCGAACCCGGCCTCCTGTGCAAAGTCCGCCGCCCGCTGGAGCTCGCCTCCCCGCGCTGCGCGCGAGATCTCGCGGTGCCGCTCCATCTCGACCGCGTAGCCGTCCACGTCCACCGCCTGGCCACGCTCGCGCGCTAGCTCGACGGTGAGCTCGAGCGGGAACCCGTAGGTCGCGGCGAGCGTGAAAGCCTCCTCGCCCGAAACGGCGTCGTTGCCCTCGAGATCGTCGAACAGCCGCATCCCGCGCTCGAGCGTCTCTCCAAATCGCTCCTCCTCGGCGCGAACCACGCGTTCGATCTCGTCACCGCGCTGTCCGAGCTCCGGGTACGCGCTGCTCATCTGCCCGACGACAACGGCCGGTAGCCGGTAGACGTTGCTCAGGCCGATGCGCCGGGCCTGAAGCACGGCGCGGCGAATGATCCTCCGCAACACGTATCCGCGACCCTCGTTCGAGGGCGTGACGCCGTCGCCGACGAGGAACGTCATCCCGCGACCGTGGTCGGCGAGGACGCGATGGGCTTTCATCGCCTCGGCCGAGTCGCCGTACGCAACGCCGGACTCGGATGCGATCCAGTCCATGATGTGCCTGAACCCGTCGGTCTCGTAGACGGACGGGACGCCCTGGAGGACGCGGGCCGCCCGCTCGAGCCCCATCCCGGTGTCGATGTTCTGCGACGGGAGTGGCGTCAGCGTGCCGTCGGAGCGCTGCTCGAACTCCATGAAGACAAGGTTCCAGAACTCGAGGAAGCGCTCGCAGCGCGTGCAGCCGGGCGCGCAGTCAGCGTTCCCACAACCTGCTTGCTCGCCCCAGTCCCAGAAGATCTCCGAGTCGGGGCCGCACGGCCCTGGGCCGCCGACCGACCAGAAGTTCTCGGAGCTGGGAAGCGGCACGATCCGCTCTGCGGGCATCCCGACCTTCTTCCAAAGCTCGATCGCGACCTCGTCCGGGCCGATCTGCAGCTGCGGATCGCCGGCGTGGACGGTCACCCAGATGCGATCCCAGTCGAGCTGCATCCGCTCACGTATGAACTCGGTCGCGAGCCCGATCGCGCCCTGTTTGTAGTACTGCCCGAACGAGAAGTTGCCGAGCATCTCGAAGAAAGTCAGGTGGTACGTGTCGAGGCCGACGTCGTCGATGTCCTGCGTCCGAAACACCTTCTGGCTCGTCGTCGTCAGGAGCGCGGGCGGATCTTCGCGGCCGAGGAAGTACGGCATCTGCGGCTGCATGCCGGCGCTCGTCAAGAGCGTCGAGTGGTCGTCCGCGCGCGGAACCAGCGAGGCGGAGGGCACCCGCAGGTGGCCCTTCTCCTCGAAGAACGCGAGGAACGCCTCGCGCAGCTCAGCCGTGGTTCGCATCCTTGGATTCTACGAGCCGTTCATTCCGGCCGACATCCCGGCTCGCATCGCTGATCCGTAGAGAGCGCTCCGGCCTCGCCTCCGTACCGGTCACTCGGAACGCGCGCGAAGTGGGTGATCGTCGCGCTCGGCCTCATCGTTCTCGTCGGCCTCGTCTTCATCGCTCTCGACGTGCAGCGGCTCGACGCGTACGAGCGCCCGCGCACGACGATCGGCATTCAGGACGCTCGGGCGCTGCGAGTTACTTCATCAACACAAGCTGTCACCGCGGGCGCCGGCAACGCAGGCGCCCAAACGCACTAGCGACCTGTCCCTAGGGCAGCCTTACGCGGCCGGTGGTGAGGCGTCGGTCGATCTCCGGCCGGCCCCGCGGAGCTCGTCGTCCAACTCGCTCTCGCGCCGCGCCGCCGCTTCCTTCGCGACCGCGACCGCCTCGCCCACGTCGTGTCGCGCGCGAAAGGCGGAGAAACCGTGAGACACCGCCGCCGCGAGCCCGGTGACCTTCTTCACGGGAGTCGTCAGCGCGGTCGAGACCGCCCGCACCGCGGTGTCGGCGCTGTCCGCCATCGAGACGGCGCTGTCGGTCACCACGTCGAGCTTCACGATCTGGTCGTTGACCCGATCGACGGTTCCGCCTGCCTTGACGATGACCGGCAGGAGGTCGCGCTCGGTGCCCCGGATGAAGGAAGAGAGCCGTCCGAAAGTGCCTCCGAGGCGCAGAAACATGTACGCGAGACCGAGCCCGCTCAGGATGAAGAACGCGGCCAGCGCGTAGTCGAGGACATCGCCGGAAGTCGAAGCCAGGACACTCATCGGGCGGATCCTAGTCGGTGACGTCTACTGGACGCGTGTGATGACGCCCGCGCCGACAACCGCATCGCGGTCGTAGAGCGCTGCGACTTGGCCCGTCGCAACCGCGTGCGCGGGCTCTTCGAGCTCGAGTGAGAAGCCGCCGTTTGCCGCCGAGACGCGCGAGGACACGAGGTCCGAGCGGTAGCGCAGCTTCACTTGGGCGCGCTCGACGGACGCGTAGAGGCGTCCTTCGGCCTCGACGCTCGATACCGCAAGGGCTTCGCGGTCGCCGACCACGACCGCGTTTGCCGCGCGGTCTGTGCGGAGGACGTAGAGCGGCCGCCCGGCCGCGACCTTCAGACCGCGGCGCTGGCCGGAGGTGAAGGTCCAGTAGCCGTCGTGGCGGCCGACGACCTCCCCATGCTCGTCGACGATCTCGCCCTCGGCTCGGGCGAGACCCTGCCGCTCGAGGAAGTTGCGATAGTCGTCTCCCGCGAGAAAGCACGCTTCCTGGCTCTCCGGGCGAGACGCTGCGGGGAGGCCGGCGCTGATCGCCTCTGCTCGAGTCTCGTCCTTCGTCTGGTCTCCCAATGGGAAGCGCACGCGTTCGAGTAAGCCCGGGTCGAGCGTCGAGAGCATGTACGACTGGTCCTTCAGCTCGTCTGCGGCTCGGGCGACGAGCAGCAGTCCTTCTCGCTCCACGATGCGCGCGTAGTGCCCCGTCCATAGCGACTCGGCGCCCGCGCGGCGGGCGAAAGAAAGCAGGGCGTCGAATCGGAACACGCCGTTGCAACGCGTGCACGGATTCGGAGTGTCACCGGCCGCGTAGCCCGCGACGAACGGATCGACGACCGCCTCGAGGAACTCCTCGCGCAGGTCGAGCGTGACGTGCGGAACGCCCAGCGCATGGCAGGCGGCACGCGCCGCACCGACCGCTTCCGAGGAACAGCAGGCACGCTCGGAGGACGGGCCGGCCGGGTCTTGCCAAAGACGAAGCGTGACGCCAATCGCGTTCGGCGCCGCGCGGAGGAGTGCGACGGCGCTGTCGACACCGCCGCTCATCGCGACGGCTGCGCGCCCTGGCTGTGGGTCGGCGCAAAAAACCTGACCCAGGGCCGCGGCGAGAGCTTCCACCGCGAGCGGCACGCCGCTCACAGCGGCGGCCTCGAGCAGCGTCAGACCGGCGAGCGAGCAGTCGAGACCCGGCGTATCAGCGGTCGCGATCCGGTTCCCGTCCACCAGCAGGCGCGCGACCGCCCACTCGTCGCCACGGGTTGCGTCACCGATGACTTCCCTGACCATGGAGTCAGGCTAGACGATGCTCGAAAAGTGCTCCACCCTGCCGGTGATGCCCCAGCCCCCGAGAACCTGGCATCGCCAGGTGGGTGCCGTGCGGGGCGTCGGCAACGCCTATCCCCGACGCCGGCTCCCTTCACGTGTGTGTTGGTTCACGTTTGGACCGAGGCCACGCACAGGGTCGAGCGCGCCCAGCTTACCGCTTCTGACGTTGTGGTCGCCCGGCGCGAGGCAGGGCCGCCTTTCGACATGGCCGCTCATGTTGTTAGGAGCGGCTAGCCGGTCGCCTCGGTGGCGAACCGCCACTCGATCTCCGAAGTTCCTTTGAGGCGCAGAATGCGCGCGAGGGCCTCCGTGACTTCGAGCTGCCGTCCGGGCTCGACGAGCGCG
>JALZOK010000060.1 GCA_030857225.1 Actinomycetota bacterium | reverse complement strand
AACTGGAACGACGAGCCACGACCCTTCGTCTGGCACAAGACCGCCGACGAGATCCTCGACAACCTCGCAGCATATTGCGCACGCATCTCCGACTCAGGACACTAGAGGCTTGATGTGAAACTCACAGCGGGCCGTGCTTCCTACGCCGCGATGAGCACGTGCTCCCCTGCGGCATCGACGAGCGCCGCAAGCAGAAGCCCTCCGTCAGCAGATCCGAGGAGGGGATCGACCGCGTGCTCGGGGTGGGGCATGAGCCCCATGACGTTGCCGGCCTCGTTGACCACGCCGGCGACGTTGCCGAGCGAGCCGTTCACATCAGCGGCGTAGCGAAGGACGATCTGTCCACGTGCGGCCAACTGCACGAAGTGACCCTCGTCGGTATGCCAGGCGCCTTCCCCGTGCTTCACCGGAATGACCAGCTCCTGGCCGGGCTCGCAGCGGCGCGTGAAGAGGGTGTCGGCCGTTTCGACGCGCACCGTCGCATCGCGACAGACGAACTCGAGCTGTCGGTTCGGACGGAGGGTTCCCGGTAGGAGCCGCGCCTCGCAGAGGATCTGGAAGCCGTTGCAGATCCCGAGCACCGGACCCCCGGCCGAGGCGAAACGACGCACGGCATCCATCGCCGAAGCGACGCTCGCGATGGCGCCGCAACGGAGGTAATCGCCGTAGGAGAAGCCCCCGGGGAGCACCACCGCTCCCGTTCCCGCGGGGAGCTCCTCCTCCTCGTGCCAGACGAAGACGGGATCCGCGCCCAATCCGCCAAGCGCCCACGCGGCGTCGCGATCGTCGTTGGAGCCCGGAAAGACGACAATCGCGACGACCGGGCGTCGCGTCATGTCTCGTCCAGCCTGATCTCGACGCTCTCGATCAAGGGGTTCGCGAGGAGCTGCGAGCACATGCGCTCGACCTGCTCGCGGGCGACTCCCTGGTCCGAAGCAGCGAGCTCGAGATCGATCACGCGCCCAACTCGGATGCTCCCGACGTCGAAGCCGAGCTTCTCGAGCGAGCCGCGAACGGCCTCTCCCTGTGGATCGAGGATCCCGTCCTTCGGGCGAACCAAGACGGTCACCCTCACCCGAGCACGACCGTTGGATCGGCGAGATACGCGTCGAACGAGATGCCCGTGAGCCGCTCGAACGCTTCGACGTAGCGCGCACGCGTTCCCGCCACGACGTCCTCCGGCAGCTCGGGGCCGGGATCCGTCTTGTCCCACCCCGTCTCCGCGCACCAGTCTCGGGCGAACTGCTTGTCGAACGACGGTTGGCTTCGTCCCGGCTCGTAGCCGGCGAGCGGCCAGAAGCGCGAGGAGTCAGGCGTCAGCGCTTCGTCGCCGAGCGTGAGCGTGCCGTCCGGCGCCACTCCCAACTCGAACTTCGTGTCGGCGAGGATGATCCCGCGCTCCTCGGCGTGCGCGGACGCGAATGCGTAGAGCGCGAGCGAGGCCTCCTTCGCAGCACGGTAGAGACCGGGGCCGCACAGCTCGGCCGCTCGCTCCTCGTCGATGTTCTCGTCGTGCCCCTCGCTCGCCTTGGTGGCGGGAGTGAAGATCGGCGCCGGCAAGCGTTCGGAGTCGCGCAGGCCATCCGGAAGAACGTGTCCGCAGACGGCTCCCGTCGTGCGGTAGTCACGCCAGCCCGACCCGGTTAGATACCCGCGGACGACGCATTCGATGGGGAGCATCTCGAGCTCTCGGCAGACCATCGTCCGCCCGTCGGCCCGCAGCTCGAGCAGGTGGTTGGGGACGATGTGACCCGTCCGAGAGAACCAGAACGCCGACAGTCCCGTGAGCACCCGGCCCTTGTCCGGGATCAGTGTCGGCAGGATCACATCGAAAGTCGAGATCCGATCGCTCGCGACGAGCAGCAGCCGATCGTCCTCGAGCGCGAAGAGCTCGCGCACCTTGCCGCTTGCAACATGCACGGCCTCAGACATGAACCCTCTCCTTTCGCCTCGCGGCGTGCAGCCTCTGAAAGACAACGTCGGTATGACGGGTGAATGCTCCGAGATCGAAGACTTCGTCCAGAGCGACGCGGCCCACGATCTCGGCATCGCCGCGTACCAGCGTACGGAAGTCGAGGCCGTCGTCCCAAGCGCGCATGGCATGCCGCTGGACGCTTCGATATGCGGCGTCTCGATCGAGACCCGACTCTACGAGGGCGAGCAGGAGTCGCTGGCTGAAATAGAGGCCCCCGGTCACCTCGAGGTTCGCGCGCATCCGCTCGGGACGGACGATCAGCCCGCCGACGAGCCATGCGAGGCGGTCGAGCATGTAGTCGGTGACGAGAAATGCATCGGGAAGAACGATGCGCTCCGCGGAGGAGTGGGAGATGTCGCGCTCGTGCCAGAGCGCGACGTTCTCCATCCCGACCTGGGCATAGCCGCGTACGAGGCGCGCCAATCCGCAAATCCGCTCGGCCAAGATCGGATTCCGCTTATGCGGCATCGCCGAAGAGCCTTTCTGACCGCGTGCGAACGGCTCCTCCACCTCTCGCACCTCCGTGCGCGCGAGGTGGCGAATCTCGAGGGCGAACCGCTCGAGCGACGACGCGAGCAGCGCGAGCGCCGAGAGCAGCTCTGCATGGCGATCACGTTGCAGGATCTGCGTCGAGCTCGGAGCCGGCTCGAGCCCCAGGCTCTCGCAGACGCGGCGCTCGACCTCGGGCGTCGTCGCCGAGTACGTGCCAACAGCTCCACTCAGCTTTCCGACCCGCATGCCCTCGAGAGCGCTCTCGACCCGTCGCCGGTCGCGTGCGAGCTGGAAAGCCCAGCCGGCCAACTTCAGGCCGAACGTGGTCGGTTCGGCGTGCACGCCGTGAGTTCGCCCGATGGTCAGCGTGGCGCGATGCTCGTCCGCCCGCTCCACGACGGCCGTCGTCGCCCGATCGATTCCGTCCAGCACGAGCTCGCCGGCGTCCCGCACGGTGAGTGCGAGTGCCGTATCGAGGACATCCGACGAGGTCAGCCCGTAGTGGAACCAACGCCCTTCCGGTCCGAGCTCGGATGCAACCGCGTCGACGAACGCAGCAACGTCGTGGTTCGTCGTCCGCTCGAGCTCGGCGACGTGCTCCGGGCTCGGGGTCACCGCTCGGTTTCGAACGTTCCGCGCGACATCCGGTGGGAGAACTCCCTCGTGCGCCCACGCGTCGAGCGCAGCGAGCTCCACTGCGAGCCAGCTCTCGAGCTTCGCCTCCTCCGACCAGATGCGCGTCATCGCGGGTCGGGAGTAGCGCGGGATCACCGCCCCGATTCTAGAGGTCCCGCCAGCGCGCAGATTGTCGACGTCTTGTCACGAAGACGTCTCCCATCCATGCGCATTCTCTCGTTAGGCTTGAAGTGGGAGGAGGCCCGGGGTGGCCCCTCGGATTCTCGGGGGTTACCCTGAATGCGGCGAGATCGTTTTCCCTTCCGCCGCGGCCAGCGCGATGTCCTCGCGGCGACGCCAGCCTGCGAACGTCACCCGATCCGCACCGCCATACGCAGCCGCACGGGCCTCGGCGAGCGACTCGCCGAGGCCAGTCACGCTGAGGATGCGACCGCCGCTCGTCACCAGTCGATCGCCATGACGCGCTGTCCCCGCGTGGAACACGAGAGCGCCTTCGGCCTCGGCGTCCTCGACGCCGGTGATCTCCGACCCGCGATCGACACCAGCGGGATACGCAGCCGCTGCCAGCACCACGGTTACCGCAGCGCGGGGCGAGGTCTCGAGCACGACACCCGCCAGCTCTCCCGCAGCCGCCGAGGCGAGGGCCTCCAGAAGGTCTCCTTCGACCAGCGGTAGCACCGATTGCGTCTCGGGATCGCCGAACCTGCAGTTGAACTCGAGCACACGAGGCCCGGCCGGTGTGAACATGAGACCGGCGAAGAGGAGGCCCACGAACGGCGTGCCTCGACGCTGAAGCTCGGCCAAGACGGGCCGGTGGACCAGATCCAGCAGCTCCTCCGTAGCGTCCGCGCCGAATCCCGGCACCGGCGCGTAGGAGCCCATGCCTCCGGTGTTCGGACCGAGGTCACCGTCGTATGCGCGCTTGAAATCCTGCGCCGAAACGAGCGCGGTCGCTGCGGAGCCGTCGCAGATCGCGAAGAGCGAGACTTCCGGGCCTTCCAACAGCTCCTCCACGAGGAAGCTGCCGCCGAGCGCCGTGACCTCCTTCAGGGCGACGTCGAGCTCGTCCTGCGACCTGCATATGTGGACGCCCTTGCCTGCAGCGAGGCCGTCTGCTTTGACGACGCACGGCGGACGCGCGACTGCCTGCTGGGTCGCAGTCGGCACGCCGGCAGCTGCCATGACGTCCTTGGCGAACGTCTTGGATCCCTCGATTGCCGCAGCGGCTCGGCTCGGGCCGAAGACTGTGATCCCGGCCGGACGGAGCACATCCGCGACTCCCCCGACGAGCGGCGCCTCGGGGCCGATCACCACAAGATCGATGTCGAGAGCGCGCGCGAGGGCCAGCAGGCCCTCGGAATCCTCGGCGCGAATCGGGTGGCACTCGGCCAGCCGCGCGATGCCAGGGCTTCCCGGCGCTGCATGAAGCTCGGTCAAGGAGGGCGCCTGCGCGATCTTCCAGGCAAGCGCGTGCTCCCGCCCACCGGACCCGACCAGAAGCACCCGCACAGAGCGAGTCTATTCGCGTACGAACAGACTTCTCCGACGCTCCACAAGCGTATGGTTCGTCGCCGTGGACTACACGGACTTCCAACAGTGGCTCGACGCCTACGTCGAAGCCTGGAGGACGTACGACGGCACCGCGATCGGCGAGCTTTTCAGCGAGGACGCCCGCTACCGGTACCACCCGTGGGAGGTCGGTGACGCGGTTCAGGGCCGGGCTGCGATCGTCGCGGACTGGCTCGAGGATCGAGACGAGCCCGGCTCGTGGACGGCCGAGTACCGCCCGTGGGCAATCGACGGCGACCGTGCGGTGGCAGCGGGTCTCTCGCGCTATTTCGCCGACGACGGAGCGACCGTCGAGCGCGAGTATCACAACGTTTTTCTCTGCCGCTTCGACGACGATGGTCGCTGCTCCGATTTCACGGAGCTCTTCATGAAACGGGATCGGTAGCGTTAGCCGAGCGTCAACACGCGTTCGCGAGCGGCACCCGTCCCGACCAGCGTCACCGGCACCTCGAGCATGCGCTCGACGAACGACACGTAGCTCTGCGCGGCTCGCGGCAACACCTCGTCGATCTCCTCCTGCCAGCCGGACAGCGTCTCGAAAACGGGCTGACAGTGGTGGAAGTCGCTCTGATGCGAGGGGAACTCCTCGGTCTCGGCGCCGTCGGGCAGGCGGTAGCGGACGCACACCGGTAGCTCGGCGAACTCGGAGAGCACGTCGAGCTTCGTCAGCGCGAGTGAGGTGATGCCGTTCACCCGAACGGCGAAGCGCAGGGCGACCAGGTCGAGCCATCCGCAGCGCCGGTCGCGGCCGGTCACCGTTCCGAACTCTTGGCCGATCTCCCGCACCCGCTCGTTAGCCGGCCCCGCGATCTCGCTCGGGAACGGCCCCTCGCCGACGCGCGTCACGTAAGCCTTGGTGACTCCGAGAACCTCGTCGATGCGATTCGGGCCGATGCCGAAGCTGACCGCGGCGCCCGCGGCGATCGGACTCGAGGAGGTGACGAACGGATACGTGCCGTGATCGAGATCGAGCAGCGTCCCCTGGGCGCCTTCGAAGAGGACGCGTTCGCCGTTCTCGAGGGCCCGGTGGACGAGCAGCGACGTGTCCGTCACATAGGGCGCGAGCCGCGCGGCAAACTGAAGATGACTCGCGACCACCTCTTCGACATCGTGCGGCTCGAGGTCGTACACCCGCTCGAGCCATACGTTCTTCTCCTCGACGGCGAGCTCGAGCTTCTGGCGCAGGATCTTGGGGTCGAGCAAGTCCTGCACGCGGATCCCTATGCGTGTGGCCTTGTCTGCGTAGGCCGGGCCGATCCCGCGCCGCGTTGTTCCGATCTGGAGACGGCCGAGCCGGCGCTCCCGAGCGCCGTCCAATGCGACGTGCCAGGGCATGACGAGATGGGCGTTCCCCGAGACGAAGAGCACGCCTTCGGTTCGGTGGCCACGGGCCTCGAGCTCGTCGAGCTCGGAGACGAGCACGGCCGGGTCGACCACACAACCCGCGCCGATCGCGCTTCGCTTCCCCGCGACGATTCCGGACGGGATCTGGCGGATCTTGTAGGTCTCGCCCGAGACGACGATCGTGTGCCCGGCGTTGGGACCGCCCTGGTAGCGGCACACGAGGTCGGACTCCTGGGCCAGCAGGTCGACGATCTTCCCCTTCCCCTCGTCACCCCACTGTGCGCCGACGATGACCGTGGCGGGCACGTCCGGCAGTGTCGCACGCCGCGGAGATGGTTACGCGCGCGCGGCGATCGCCGGCTCCAGCTCGTCGATCGCTACGGCATCGATCGTCGCGACCGCCGGCAGACCGTGCGCGCAACTCGACTCCACCCCACCTCGCGAGCCCGCGATCTCGTCCGCTTTACCGCCGATCCTGCGCACGGCCGCGAGGAGCGGAATCGCTCCAGCCGTCGCGAGCCCGCCGACGACGAACGCGGAGCTGACCGAGCGCGCCTCGCCGAAGGCTCCCAGCCCGACCTGCGCGCCCACACCACCGGCGCCCGAGACCATCGAGTCGAAGGAGACGACCGTCGCCCGCTGCTCGGAGGGAACGAGCTGATGGAGGTACGCCTGGCGCACGGGGCTCGTCACCCCGAGCCCCGCCATGACGAGGAGCAAGGCCGGAAGCGCGACCCAGAACGAGCCGGCGAGACCGAGGACGATCGCGGCGCCCGTCTGAACCGCCCCGGCGATGAGCAGCAGCGTCGTCCGCCGTCCGCACCGCCGCGCTGCGAGGCTCACGACCTGGTTGCCGGCGATCGTCGACAGGGCGATCGCGGCTGCGACGACGCCGACCACCCAAACGGCGTCGCTCTCCAGCAGGTCGAGCAGGTAGGGCTGGGACGCGTAGAACGCCCAGCTGAGAAAGCCGAGCTGGAGGAACGACGCGAGCATGAGCAGGCGGAGTGGCCGTTGCCCCCAGCCGAAGGCGACTCCGGCGCGGGCATTCTTCGCGATCTCCGCCGGCAGCTGGCCCGCCGGAACGGGACGGGGCGTGAAGCCGACATCGTGCATCACGACGAAGGCCACCGCGAAGACCGCCACGAGCAGCACCGACCGGACGACGTACGGAATGCTGAGGTCGATCTGCCCAAGGAATCCGCCCCCGATCGTGCCCACGAGCATCGCCGACCCTGTCACCTGCGAGCCGCGCGCGAACACCGAGTCGAGAAGACCGCGGTATCCCGTTGCGGCGAGCGCGTCGACGAGCCACGCCTCCATCGCGCCCGAGTAGAAGGTGAACCCGAGTGCCATGACCACGGAGGCGAGCGCGAACGCGATCACTCCGGCGTCGATCGCGGCGAGCGTCACATACGCGAGCGTGGAGAGACCAAGCACGGACACGCTGAGCAGGAACGACATTCGCCGCCCGAGCGTGTCGGCGACGACGCCGGTCGGGATCTCGAACAGCACCGTCCCCAGCGAGAACGCGCCGTTCGCGACGAACACCTCGAAGAAGCTGAGTCCTGCGTCGAGCAGGAACAGTGTGTTGACGCCCCAAATCGCAGCCGCGGAGAGCGTGTACAAGCCGGCGAGCGTGTAGTAGCCCGCGATCGTTCTTCCGCTCTCGGGGACGCGACCTGCGGCGGCGACGCTCACGACGCGCCCAGCCTAGATGCGCCTTGTTACGCCGTAGCGAGATCGGCGAACTTCGCGTACCGGCGCAGGAAGGAGAGCTTGACCATGCCGGTGGGACCGTTTCGATGCTTCGCGCAGATGACCTCTGCAATTCCCTGCTGGTCGGACTCCTCGCCGTTGTAGTACTCGTCGCGGTACACGAAGAAGACGAGATCCGAGTCTTGCTCGAGGGAACCGCTCTCACGCAGGTCGGAGAGGAGCGGCCGCTTGTCCTGTCGCTGCTCGACGGCGCGCGAGAGCTGCGACATCGCGAGGATCGGAACGTCGAGGTCGCGCGCGAGCACCTTGAGCGCACGCGAGATCTGCGACACCTCCTGCACGCGGTTCTCCGCCGACGAGCCGGAGGTCATCAGCTGGAGATAGTCGACGACGATGAGGCCGAGATTCGGCTCGCGCGACTTCAGCCGGCGGGCCTTCGAGCGCAGCTCCATCATCGTGGTCGAGCCGGTGTCGTCGACCCAGATCGGCGCCTTCATCAGCCGGTCGCACGCGGTCGTCAGGCGAGGCCAGTCCTCGGGGGCGAGCCGGCCCGTGCGCAGCCGCTGCGACTCCACCTTTCCCTCGCTGCACATCATCCGCTGCGTCACCTCGGCCTTCGACATCTCGAGCGTGAAGAGCGCGACCGGCGTCCCGTGCCGCACCGCCAAGTTCGCTGCAATACAGAGCCCGAGCGCCGACTTCCCCATCGAGGGCCGCGCGGCGAGAATCACCAGATTGCCGGGCTGGAAGCCCGAGGTGATGAGGTCGAGCTCGCGGAAGCCGCTCGGGGTGCCGGTGACCTCGACTCCCATCTCGACGAGCTGCGAGATGCGCTCGAAGCTCTCCTTGAGGAGCGTCTCGATGTGCGAGAAGTCGCTGGTGACGCGCTGCTGGCCGAGCTCGAACACCATCTGCTCCGCGCGGTCGACGAGGTCCGTGACCTCGCCCGGCCGCTCTTGGCCGAGCCGGGTGATCTCCTGGCCGGTGCGGACGAGCCCGCGCAGGGTCGCCATCTCCTTGACGATGCGCGCGTAGTGCTCGACGTTCGAGGTCGACGGAACGAGCGCGGCGAGCTCGGCCACCTTCGCCTGGCCGCCGATCGCATCCAGCTCGCCGCGCTCGTCGAGCTCGTTCGAGAGCGTGATCGCGTCGACGGGCTCGCCCTTTGCCCAGAGCGCGAGCGAGGCGCGGAAGAGCTTGCCGTGGCTCTCGCGGTAGAAGTCCGACGCGTCGAGGATCTCGGAGACCGTGCCCACGGCGGTGGGCGAGAGCAGCATCGCGCCGAGCACCGACTCCTCGGCTTCGAGGTTTTGCGGTGGGACGAGCGCGCTCAGACGCTCGGGTGTGATGGGTTGGGTCCGTGCCATGGATCCTGGAGTCAATCCGTCAACGACATGTCCGTCCAGTCCACCCCTGTAAAGCTGCCGGCGGCCCTCAGCTGCAGCGATAAGAGAACAGACGTTCCCATGTTATCCCCGACACCGGACGCTCTTTGAACAGGTTCGGTCGAGTTGTCCAGGCGGAAACAGCCGCAGCGAGCGGGAAGTTCCGAAAACGCTCAACAGGCCTCGGGAAAGGCCTGGGGAACGATGGCGAAGTCAAACGCCGTCACCGTGAGGTGACGGGCACCAAGCTTTTCGTCTACCTCTGCGCAGGCTCGGTAGAGGGCTCGGCAGCCGGCTCGTCGTACTCAGCTGCCGCGCTTTCGTCAGGCTCGTCCTCGGCGAGCTCGTCCTCGGCGATGACCTCTCTGACCGCCGACTCCGCCTCTGAGTGCTCCGCCTCCGCAGCTCGAGCCGCCTCCGCCTCGGCAGCCTCGAGCGCAGCAAGCTCCTCCTCCGGCGGAAGCTCTCCGCCTTCGGGAACCACGAGTGTCTTGACCTCGACCTGCACGTCCTCGAAGAGCGCGATCGGGATCGAATAGCGGCCGATGCGCTTGATCGGGTCGATCCCGACCTTGCGCCGGTCGACCCGCACCTTGAGCTCGCTCCAGATCTGGTCGGCGATGTCGGTCGGCGTGACCGATCCGAACAGCGCGCCGGTCGGGCCGGACTTGACGTCGAAACGGAGCACCGCCTTCGAGAGCAGCCCGGCGATCTCTTCCGCCTGCTCGGTGCTGCGAGCCTCGCGCGTCGCCCGCTGTGCCTCGACGCGCTCGAGCTCGGTCACCCGAGCGGTCGTCGCCACCTCGGCGAGGCGCCGTGGCAGCAGGTAGTTCCGCGCATAGCCGCGCGCGACGTCGACCACGTCCCCGCGGAGCCCGAGCTTCTCGACGTCTTGAAGCAGGATGATCTGCATGGGTTAGAAGGACACGGCTATTGCGAGACGTAGGGCAAAAGGGCCATCTCCCGCGCGCGCTTGACAGCCCCCGCGACCTGGAGCTGGTGCCGCCGGCACGCGCCGGTGATGCGCCGCGAGCGAATCTTGCCCTTCTCCGAGATGTAGCGGCGCAGCTGGGCGAGGTTCTTGTAGTCGACCTCGGCGACCTTGTCGCGGCAGAGGTGGCAGCTCTTCCGTCTCCCCGGGGCGGTGGTCGGCCCGGTACGCCTGCGCTGCTGCGGTTTCTTGCCGGCCATCAGTGAGCAGCCACCTAGAACGGAATGTCGTCGTCGGCGGGCGAGGGTGGAAAGTCGTCCCCACCGGCGCTCGCAGTTGCCCCTGCGGGAACGTACTGCGCGGCGCCCTGCTCGGAGTCGCCACGGCTGTCGAGGAACTGGACGCTCTGCGCGACCACGTCCACCTTCGACCGCTTGCTGCCGTCCTGAGCCTCCCAGGAGCGCCAGTCGAGCCGGCCATCGATGCCGATGCGGCGGCCCTTCGCCAGGTGTTGCGAGAGCATCTCGGCCTGGTTGCCGTAGACCTTGACGTCGAAGAAGTTCGGCTTGTCCACCCAGCTGCCGGCGTCATCCTGCTGGCGCCCGTTGACGGCGACGCCCATCTCGAGCACCGGCGTGCCGGACGGAAGATGACGAAGCTCCGGGTCGCGCGTCAAGCGCCCGACGAGAATCACGCGGTTCAAATCTCCGGCCATGGTTACTCCTCCTCTTCCTCGATCTTCTCTTCGACGTGCTCGTCGACCGGCCCGCCGACTGACCCGTCTACTGGGGATGCGACCTCTGCATCCTCGCGCGCCGGAGCGCTCGCCGCTACCGGCCGTCCCGGACTCCCCTCGATCCGACGTGTCGCCATGTGACGTAGGACTCCGTCGTCGATCCGGAGCACACGCGAGATCTCGTCCAGGGTTCCCGCGTCACACGTGAACTGCAGCAGGTGATAGATGCCGTCACCCTTGTGCTCGATCTCGTAGGTCAGCTTGCGCCGTCCCCACACGTCGTGCAGGTCCCACGAGCCGCCGGCCTTCTCGACCAGCTCGCGCGTTCGCGCGACGACCTCGCCCTGGCGGCCATCCTCCAGATCCGGGTCGAGCAGCAGCAAAATCTCGTACTCGGTCACAGGTTCCCGTGTCTCCTTCCTTCGGTCTGAGTCGGCCTCACCGGTTCCGACACCGCCGGGAACGGGCGGGCAGATGCGAGGCAGGAAGCCGCCGGATGGTAGCAGGCGGGGCGCGGCCGGATCCGAGGCAGAGGGGGGCCAGACATGCGTAGCCCCTGTCCTCCGACGCCCTCCTCTCAGGGCGGTACCATCGGCGCGATGCGAAGGCTCCTGACGTGGCTCGTCGTCACGGTCGGCATCGGCGCGCTCGCGCGTCGTTTGAAGCGCCGCCGGGAACCCGCTCGCGTGGAGCCCGTGCGACCGCCGGCAGCGGCCGACGACCCGGCGGACGAGCTCCGCCGCAAGCTCGCAGAGTCGCGCGCGGAGGAGGAGGAAGCTCCGGAGCCGCCCGAACCACCGGAGGAGACCGTCGAGGAGCGAAGGGCCGACGTGCACGATCAGGGCCGCGCCGCGCTCGACGACATGCGCGACTCTGAAAGGGAGTAAACGGCGTGGCAGATCCGTCCGAGACGACACAGGTCTCTCTCGAACCGGAGGACTCGGAGACGAGCGAGCTCATCGGTGCGGTTCGCACGCTTTCGGCGCAGGTGGGCGGGCTCCAGTCAGAGTTGAACGCGCTTCGCGCACACGTGCGTCCGCTGCCCGAGCTCGCCGACGCTCCCGGGTGGGGTGACGGTGACACCGCATCCGTCACTCGCGAGAGCTCCCCATGGGTCCGGACCCTCGAACGACCCGCGCCGCGCGGGCGAGCTGTCCCCCGCTTGCTGATCGAGACCGCCTTCATCGCGGGAGTAGCGCTCGCCGCTGCGATGGCCGAGCTCGAGCCGGTGGTCATCGTGCTCCTCATGACCGGCGCCTGGCTTTTGGTCGCGCTCGCCGAGTGGTTCGCCACTCGGGCCGAGACACGGCACGCCGCCGTGTTGGCGGCGCCGCTGTCCGGCGTCGGCGTGTACCTCGGAGAGGACCCGTCCTGGTTCGGACCGTCCGCCCAGCCGCCCGCCCGCGCTGCGGCTCCCGTGGACGAGGACACACAGACCGGGCTCCCTGCGCCTGCGCCGGATTGACCTCGGCCGCGATGTCCGGCGGGCCGGCGGCGACCGTCGAGCTGTGGAGCGACTGGCGCACTCTTGGCACAGGTTGGACACGCATGACGCGAGAAGCGAAGCGGGGAGCGCAATAAACGATTAGAACGGTTGCGCGTGCTCTTCCCGACCGCCACCTTCGCGCTCTTCTTCATGGTCGTGCTACCGCTCTCCTGGCTCCTGATGCCGCGCGGGGAGCGCTGGCGCGGCTTCATCGTCGTCGCGAGCTTCGTCTTCTACGCCGGCTGGGACTGGCGTTTCTGCTTCCTGCTCGCCTTCTCGATCCTCTGGAACCAGCTATTCGCGCTCGCGCTCCACCGTCGGGAAGACGCGCGCACGCGCAAGTGGCTGCTCGCTGGCGCCCTGTCCGGAAACCTCGCTCTGCTGGCCTACTTCAAGTACGTCGGCTTCTTCATCACCTCGACCAACAACCTGTTCGCCCTGGCCGGGATCGACGTGCCACTGGAGGCGCGCTCGGTCATCCTCCCTGTGGGCATCTCCTTCTTCACGTTCATGGCGATCGCCTACGTCGTCGACGTCTACCGGGGCGACTTCGCGCCCACCGGCCTGGGAAAGTTCGCTGCCTACCTCTCCTTCTTCCCTCACCTCGTGGCCGGGCCGATCGTCCGCCCGGGAGAGCTGATCCCCCAATTCGACTCGCCGCGCGACCCGCGCTATGTCGACACGTCGCGCGCTTTCTTCCTGATCGGTACCGGACTCTTCATGAAGGTGGTGATCGCGAACCACCTGGCCTCCAACATCGTCGACCAGGTTTTCGGGGCGCCCAACCAGCACTCCTCACTCGAGGTCTTGGTGGGGATCTACGCCTACGCGGTGCAGATCTACGCCGACTTCTTCGGCTACACGAATATCGCGATCGGGATAGCGCTCTTGCTCGGATTTCGCTTCCCGCAGAACTTCGATGCTCCCTATGCGGCGACCTCGATCCAGGACTTCTGGCGCCGCTGGCACATGACCCTCTCGCGCTGGCTCCGCGACTACCTCTACATCCCACTCGGGGGAAACCGCGGCGGGTCGCTCTTCACGTATCGCAATCTGATGCTGACCATGCTGATCGGCGGCCTCTGGCATGGGGCAGGTTGGACGTTTGTGGCCTGGGGAGCGATCCACGGGACAGCGCTGGTAGGCGAGCGTTGGTGGCGGGAGCGTCCGGGGTATGTCGAGCGGCCGTCCACCTCATGGCGGCGTGCCTGGCAACGCTTCGTCACCTTTCAGATCGTCTGCTTTGCCTGGATCTTCTTCCGCTCGGACTCGTTCTCCGATGCGTGGGAGCTGATCGTGCGCCTCTTCACGGCCTGGGGAGAGTCTTCGGAGCTCGTCACGGGCGGCGTTCTGCTGGCGATCGCAATCGGGATCGGGTCCCAGTACCTCCCGCGCAGGCTCCCGCTCGTGCTCATGGCGCGCTTCTCGCGCCTTCCCGTCCCGGCGCAAGCGCTCGTTCTCTCGGTCGCGCTGCTGGTCGTGCACGCGATGGGCCCAGAAGGAGTGGCCCCGTTCATCTACTTCCGGTTCTAGTGCGCGGGGAGCACTAACATGGCAACGCGAAGGCGACATCCGCGCAGGCGGACCGGGGACGACGGGCGCCGGCTGCACTCGGCCGGGTCGGCAGTCGTCGTCGCGCTCCTCGCGCTCCTCGTCGGCGTGCTCCTGAACGCGCCGGGACTGCACAAGTCGGCAGAGATCCAGCCCGAGGGCTGGAAGCGCGACGCGGCGCTCGCCGTCACGGAGCCGCTCGCGTCGGTCAGCGGCGCGCTCCTGCTCGACCGGCCACGCCGTGGGCTCAAGGCGACAATCGGACGCTCTGACGACGACGAGATCGACACGGGGATCGCTGTGCCGACGCCTCCGCCGGACGAGAATCCCGCTCCCACGAAACCTCCTCCGCGGGAGAAGTTCTCTCCGCAGCGGCCGCTGCGAATCTGGATAGCCGGCGATTCGCTGGTCGTCGTGCCGGGCCAATCGATCCTGCGAGCGGTCGGCGAAAGGCGGGCGATCGAGGCGATCGGCGACGTCGACGGCCGCATAGCCAGCGGTCTCGAGCGCCCTGACGTCTTCAACTGGTTCGAGCACGTGTCAGAGGTGATGCGGAAGGACAAGCCCCGCGCGGTCGTCCTCATGTTCGGCGGCAACGACGACCACGACTTCATGACCGGACTTCCCGAGGGGAGAGAGATCGACGCCTTCGGAAGCGCGAGCTGGACCGCCGAGTACCGCAGGCGCGTCGCCGGGATCATGGACAGCGTCACGCGCCGGGGCGCGTACCTCGTCTGGATCGGCCTTCCCATCACGAACGACCGCAACCAGACGGCCCGCTTCGACACGATCAACGCCGTCGTTCAATCCCAGGCCGCGAAGCGTCCGGGCCGCGTGTCCTACCTCGACACCTACTTCTTCTTCGCCGGATCGGACGGCGGCTACGCGCAGTTCGTCGAGAACGACGCGGGACGGCTCGTGCAAATGCGAGCGGGCGACGGCGTGCACTTCGAGCGCGCCGCCGGAGATCTGATCGCACGCAAGGTCCTCAATCGTCTCAACCAGCGTTTCGACCTGACGAGCTGGCGGACGACTCGATCGTGAACACCGAAGTAGGCCCTCCGGCAGACAGCTGAGGGGGGCGAGAGATGGTCATCGGCGCATCCGCTGGCGGCGTCGATGCTCGCCACGATCGCGCCGAAGACCTCCCGGAGGACTTCGCTGCGGCAGTTTTCGTCCTCCTGCATCTCCCGGAAGGCGGGACGAGTCGGCGAGCATCGACGTGCTCTTCTACTCGACTGTGCGCGCTTACGGCGCCGGGGTGACAGGCGCCGTCCTCTCGGGAGCGCTCTCCGACGGCACGTTGGGGCTGCGGGCGATCAAGCTGGGCTGTAGCCAGATGAAGGACGAGGCCGGGGACGCCCGCGGCGTCATCCTCTTGGTCGTGGAGATCCGCGAATGAGGTTAGAGGCGACCCGGGTTGGGTAGACGAGAGAGATGACATCGACTTCGACTTGCCTCGAGTTCTCGCTGCCGGCGGTTCCGGCGAGCGTTCGCAAGGCGCGCGCCTCGGTCGCGGAGACGGTCGCCGAGTTCGGCGCGAGCGAGCGCGTCGTTGACGATGTCCGCCTGTGTGTCTCGGAAGCGGTGTCAAACGTCGTGCGTCACGCCTACGGGAGCGGACGGGGTGACGTCGATGTCGTCGTCGAACGCGAGGACGGCGAGTTCAACGTCGTCGTACGAGATGCCGGCAAGGGCATCGGGCCCAAGAGCGCGCGGCCCAAGACGAACAGCGGCTACGGTCTGCAGATCATCGAAAAGATCGCTGAGCGCCTGGACATCACCAGCGCTCGCGACGTCGGAACCGAGGTGCGTATGGTGTTTCCGCTCGCGGATGAAACGCCTGGAGGCGCGCTGCTTTCGTGACCGAGGTCTAGTCGTCGCCCCGTGCTCGACAGGGCCTGAAATCGTTGCCCTCATCGCAAACCTCGACCTGTCAACGCATTCGAGCGTTAGCGCGGAGGAAAACCATGTCTCCCCCGCGAGGCCATCTTCTTCTTCGCGCCTCGACTCAGCGGTACCCTCCCCCGCGGAGCGGCATGGGCCCGGTGGCCCAGTTGGTCTTCAAAACCAGTGCGGTCGTGTAACCCACGGCTCGGTCGGTTCGACTCCGGCGCCGCTCCGTTGTGAGCTCGAGCCACTCCCGCCGGAAGGCGAGAAGCTGCTCGCCGTCGATCCAAGTTCGTGGCCGAGCGGGATCTGCTTGTTCGAAAGCTCCGCAGCGAAGACCGCCAAGACGAAGCGGACGCGGTCGCAGGTCTTCGCAAGCCGTCGATCGTCGTGTTCGCGGTCAACCGCGCGATATGCGACCGGCCCAAGGCGGCTCGGGCCGCAGCCGATGCGGCGTGCAAGGTCAAGGACGCGCAGGTCGGTAACCGGCCTGAAGCGTTTAAGCAGGGAATCGAGGAACTCGATAACGCGCTGGAGATGCTGGCCGAGGTCGCTGTCGCCCACGTCGCACCCCGTGGGAAGGTTCCGAGCGACACCATGCGACGACGCGTGCGCGATTTGCTCCGAGCCGCTGTCGCAGACGAGGATGCGCGAGCGGCGCTCGCTCGCGGCGCGCTCGCCTCAGAGCTCGAGGTGATCGGATTTTCGTCCTACGCGGGAATGGCTGCTGCGCCACCGCGAGAGCAGAAAGAACGCGCCGAGCCGAGCCGCGCGGCTCAGAACGACGCGAAGCGGCAAGACCGTGAACGGACGCTGCGCAAGGATCTCGTGGACGCTCAGGAACGGCTCAAGGAGACCGAGATAGCCGTACGCGACGCCGAGCGAAAGCGCAAAGCTGCCGAGCGAGCCGTCACGTCGGCACAGGCGAAGCTCGACCGGATCGACTCAGTGGCGGAGGCTCACGTTTAGCGTTCGGGGCTCGCGTGCAAACACCCCATCGGTGAGATTGGCTCGGCCGATTCAGGAGGGAAGCATGCAGTTCACGTCAATCGACCAACTCGGTCCCGCCCTCGCGCCAGCCGAATCGCCAGAGCGGCTCGATTCCCGGGCAGCGTTTCTTCGGAAGCTCGGTCTCGGAGCGGGAGTGGTTGTTGGAGGAGGCTTGCTGCTCGGCAGGTCGGGGACGGCATTCGCCGGGCACGGCCCTCCCGACGCGTCGGTCATGGACGCCGACATCCTGCAGTACGCGTTGACCCTGGAGTACCTCGAGGCGAGCTTCTACACGCAGGCGCTCGGCGGGCAGGGAACGACGGGTGTTCCGGCGAGCTCGGCGAAGTTCAGCCGCGGGGCGATCAACGGCTCGAGGCTGTTCAAGATTTTCGGGGGTCGGATCAGGAGCACCGCGTACGGCTACCTGTCGGCGATCCGGAATCACGAGATCACGCACGTGAGCTTCCTGCGGGCCGGGCTCACAGCGGCGGGAGCTACTCCGGTGGGACCGTGCATGTTCAACTTCTCCGCTGGACTCGGCAGCGTCGGCGCGTTCCTCAAGACGGCGCAGCTGCTCGAGAACACGGGCGTCATGGCCTACGACGGCGCGATCCGCTACGTCGACACCGGCGATTTCCTGCAGGCCAGCGCGCAGATCGCCACTGTCGAGGCGCGACACGCGGCGTACCTGAACCTGATCAATCGCGCCTCACCGTTCCCGAGCGCGTTCGATGTCGGCAAGAAGCCGTCGGAGATCTTCGCGGCGGCGAAGCCCTTCATCGTCAGCTGTCCGCCCGAGGTCACCGCGCTCTTCGGACGTCTCCCGTAAGGGTTGGCGGGCGAAGCATCGGCGTCGCACTCTCGCGGCGCCGATGCGTCGACCGCACATTCGGATTACATGTTTGAACCGGCACGGGATTGGTAATCACCTCCCCGGTGAGATTGGCTCGGCCAATCGAGGGGAGGAACACGGATGACCAGAACATCGCTACCCGACCGCCGAGGTCGCGAGACCGCTCCGGTCGAGACGGGCGGCGACGCGCTCGATTCGCGAGCGAGCTTCCTGCGCAAGGTCGGTCTAGGAGCAGGAGTACTGGCCGGCGGCAGTGTGCTGCTTGCGCCGGGTGCAGCGTTCGCCGGCCACGGGGACACGATCCCGGATGTCGACATCTTGAACTACGCGCTGACGCTCGAGTATCTGGAGGCGACCTTCTACACGCAGGCGCTCGGCGGCCCGGGGACCACCGGGGTGCCCGCAAGCGGCGCGGCGTTCACCCAGGGGCAGATCACGGGATCGAACATCTTCGCGGGTTTCGGCGGACGGATCCGCAGTACGGCGTACGGATACCTGACCGACATCCGAGACCACGAGATCACGCACGTGAATTTTCTTCGTGGTGCACTCGGGGCGGCGGCGGTGGGGCCGTGCACGTTCACCTTTGCTGCGGCACTCGGGAGCGTCGACGCTTTCATCTCCACGGCGCAAGTGCTCGAGAACACGGGCGTCATGGCATACGACGGCGCGATCCGCTACGTCGACGCCGGCGACACCCTGCAGGCGGGGGCGCAGATAGCCACCGTCGAGGCGCGCCACGCGGCGTACTTGAACCTGATCAACCGCGACTCACCTTTCCCGAGCGCGTTCGACCAGGGCAAGAAGCCGTCGGAGATCTTCGCGGCGGCAAGCGGATTCATCGTCGACTGCCCGGGCGCGGTGAAAGCTCTCTTCGCACGCCTGCCGTAGCGAGCAGCTCGAGCGGACGACCGAACGGCGCCGCACTCGCGGCGCCGTTCCTCTCTTTCGCAACCGATCTTCACATGCGTTGCCCAACCGCTCGAGGATGGAGGGCGAGTCAGCTCATCCGGAGGGCGGCGTGAAAAAAGCCGGGCCAATCCCACCATTTGCCCGCTCGCCGCCCTCCCGATTCCGGCCGCCCCAGATGAGGCGCGAGCGACTGGCGGTGTTTCCGCCTCCGCGAGCCGGGTATCCGGAACACCAGTCTCTACCAAGGAGAGCACACCTTTTCGGGGCCGCACTACGACTCGGTGGAGACGGTGCTCGCTAACGCGTTCCCACCGAGTTCTTCACGCCGCTCGCCGGCTTCGACGGCAGCCGTGATCGTCGAGCGGACCGTCGGTGAGGTCTCCGCCCGTTGCCACGACGAGCAGGCGAACAGCCTGGCGTTGAACCTGATGCACGACATCGTCTCCGGCGAAAAGAACGTGGAGGAAGCGCGGGAGTAACTACGCGAAGAAGTTTCTCGACGCGCGCCGCAAGGAACAGACCCCATACATGGACGAGCTCCACCGGGTACCGACACTGCCGATCCCGACGAGCGACTGCTCTCCGACGAGCGGCTCGAAGAGGCAGTCGAAGAAGGCAAGAAACCCGAGGCGTCCACTCGCGCCTGAGCGACCGGCGGAGGGATCGACGGAGGGCTGCCTACCGGCGGCCTTCTTGCTCGCTCTCTTGCTCCTTCAGCGCTCGCTCGGCCTCGTCGCGGCTCAGGGCTCCGAGAAGAACCCCGTGCGAGGTGGCGACGAGGAAGCTCTTCACGCCCTGGCTCGATCGCGCCTCGAGCAGCTCTCCGACGGGCTCGCTCGGAGGCGTCGTCTTGGGGCCGAGCTCCATCACGTCACACGCCCGCGCGTTCTCGTCCTTCGCGAGCGTGTCTCCGCGCAGCAGCCCCAAAATGACGTCGTCCTCGTTGACGACGACACAGAAGTCGTGGCCGCTCTTGAGAACGCGCTCACGCACCTTGCCCAAAGGATCGTCAGAGGCGCACGTGGGCACATCGCTGACGAGATCTCCCGCCCACAAGACGTCGGCAGCCTTGCCTTCCCGCGGCATGCCACACGCGAACCAGTCGGACTTGCTTGCGACGTAGTCGTGGACCTTCTCGAACCCCAGCTGCTCGAGCCGCCACGCGGCCCGCGCGCTCAGGTTTCACTGATAGTCGAAGCAGTACGTGATAACCGGCGTTCCACGATCGAGGTTCGCCGTCGACTCCTCGTCGAGCTCCTTGAGCGAGATGTTGACCGCGCCCGGGAGATGGCTTTCCTCGTACGACTTCCGCGACATCACGTCGATGAGCAGCGCGCCTTCTGAGACCAGGCGCTCGACGTCCTCGAGCTCGATCATCTCGTACATCGCAACCCCTTTCAGAGCTCCCGCGCCCGCGGGAGCACGTCGCGTTCATAGAAGCGGAAGAACGTCTCCTGGTCCGCGCCGACCTGGTGCACATGCACGTGGTCGAAGCCGGCTTCGGCGAACTCATGGAGCTTGGCCAGATGCTCATCCGGGTCGGCACCGCAGATGACCTTCTCGCTCACCTGCTCTTCGGTCACGAGATCGGCAACGGCCTGGAAGTCAGCCGGAACACGGAGCTTCGT
>JALZOK010000059.1 GCA_030857225.1 Actinomycetota bacterium | reverse complement strand
CCGGTTCGTCGGCAGTGTGGTCGTGCAGGGGAGCAACACGGGCGCCGAGGGCTCCTACGCGAGACTCTCGACGACCCCGATCTACGCCGTCCGCGGCGCCGTCGCCGCTCGCAGCACGACAGCGGTGTTCCCGCCCACCGATTACCGCTTCTTGCTCGTTCAGGCGCGTGGGGTCTCCGACATCACCGGCGCCGCCGTCGCCCGCGACCCGTCACAGCCTCAGTTGATGCCCGTTCAGGCTCGCTCGACCACACGCCAGCGCCAGCGCACAACCGTGACGAGGCTCGACCTCGGCTTCGCACGGGTTCCGGTCGACCGGCTCAGCATCCGCTCGAGCACGCCTCGCTACGTGCGGGGGGTGGCAGTCGAAGGGTCGAACGACGGCACGAACTTCAGCTCGTTGAACGATGGCGAGATCGCCCGTTTTCCGGGAGTCGATCTCTCGACGATCGCGCTCGCAGCACGCCACCGCTTCCTGCGCGTGAGTATTCGGAACGGGGATGACGCACCGCTGGAAGGGCTCCGCGTGATGGCTGAGGCGCTGCCGCGGCCGCTGCTATTGGCGAGCGGCTACAAACCTCCGTTCCGACTGCTCTACGGCGTTTCGAGGGCTGCGGCCCCGTCATACGACTTTGCGCGCCTGCCGGCGGCGGCGACAGGGTTCGAGACCGCTCGCCAGGGCTCGCTGGGAACCGAGCGCGCGAACGAGCTCTTCGAGCCGCCCGGCGACACGCGTACGTTCTTCGAGCGCAACGACTACCTCATCGAGATCCTGCTCGTCGTGGTGACGATCGTCGTTGCGGCTGCCGGGTTGCTCGCACTTCGACGCCGCACAAGCGCATCGGAAAGCTAGTAGCGCTAGGCGGTTCCGCGCTTGGCCCTGCGGAACAAGCGCCCTTGGCCCTCGGCGTCACCGTTCGCATCCGGCTTGTCGGACTTGTCGCTCTTCTTCGGGTTCCGCTCGGTCGGGAAGATCTTGATCACCGCCCAGGTAATCGCCGCCGCGAGCGCCACGATCGCGAGGATGTAGCCGGCGAGAAGAAGCAGTCCGAGAGCCCTGTCCAAAGCCGCCCTAGAATAGCGGCGTGCCGCGGGCGTGCGTGATCGTGCTCGATGCCGTCGGTGCAGGTGAGTTGCCGGACGCGGAGGAGTACGGAGACGCTGGCTCCAACACGCTAGGGAACGTCGCCCGCGCCGTCGGAGGTCTCGACCTGCCGAATCTCGAGGCACTCGGGCTCGGAAACGTGATGCCGCTGGAGGGGTGCCCGCCGCAGCCGGGCGCGCCGGCGGTGGCCGGGCGCCTCCTCGCGCGCTCCAAGGGCAAGGACACGACCACCGGCCACTGGGAGCACATGGGCATCGTCACTCCGACGGCGTTCCCGACCTATCCGCACGGATTCCCGGACGACGTGATCGATCCGTTCATGAACCGCACGGGCAGAGGAGTCGTCGGCAACAAGCCGGCCTCGGGGACGGAGATCATCCAGGAGCTCGGCGAGGAGCATCAGAAGACGGGGAAGTGGGTCGTCTACACGTCCGCGGATTCTGTCTTCCAGATCGCCGCGCACGAGGAGACGATCCCGCTCGAGGAGCTATACGAGGGCTGTCGTGTGGCGCGCGAGCTACTGACTGGCCGGCACGCGGTCGGACGCGTCATCGCCCGTCCTTTCACCGGCGAACGCGGAAACTACACACGGACGCCGAATCGCCACGACTTCTCCCTCGAACCGCCGCGTCCCAACTACTTGACGACGATCGGCGGGGCGGAGAACACGGTCTACGGTGTCGGCAAGATCAGCGACATCTTCGCGGGCCAGGACGTGCACGAGTCGCGACCGACGAAGTCGAACGTGGACGGGATCAATGCGACGATCGAGCTCCTCGAGTCAATCGAAGCCGGCTTCGTCTTCGTCAACCTCGTCGAGACGGACATGCTCTGGGGTCACCGCAACGACCCGGTCAACTTCCATCGCTGCCTCCAGGACTTCGATCGCCGCCTGCCCGACATTCTGGAAGCCCTCCGCCCCGGCGACCTGCTGATCGTGACCTCGGACCATGGCTGCGACCCCACGACGCCGTCGACCGATCACTCGCGCGAACATGCGCTCCTGCTTGCGTATGCCGCGGGGAGGAACGCCGCCGGCCGCGTGCACGAGGAAGGCGAATTCGCGGACGTGGGCGCGACGGTGAACGCGTGGCTAGGCGGGAAGGCGCCTGGCCGGCGCGTCCCCGGCCGCTCGATCGAGCTGTGACGCTCAACGACCCGGAGGTCGTGCGGAGGGACTATGCGTCGGAATCGAGACTGCTCGACCGGCGCTCGATCTACGAGACGAGCGAGGGACCGAGCACCTTGGACGTCCTCTGGGATCGCATCGCCGAGGCCGCTCCGGAACGGGTTCTCGAGGTCGGGCCTGGTCCGGGCGAGTTGTCGGAGCGGATGGCGACGGAGCTAGGAGCCGAGGTCGTCGCGATCGACGTCTCGGAGCGGATGGTCGAGCTTTGCCGCGCACGCGCCGTCGATGCTCGCCTCGGCGACGTCCAGGCGCTGGCGTTCGAAGACGCGAGCTTCGATCTCGTGGTCGCGGCGTGGGTGCTCTTCCACCCTGAGGACCTCGACCGAGCGCTGAGCGAGATCGCGCGCGTCCTGCGACCGGGCGGCCGGCTGATTGCGGCAACGAACAGCGAGCTTCACCTGATCGAGCTTTGGCAGCTCCTGGGGATCGAGCGCACCCGCTACAGCTTCGGTGCGGAGAACGGCGAGCGTTCCCTGCGGGACCACTTCGCGAGCGTCACGACACACGTTGTCGAGGGCGCGGTGTCGTTCGCCGATACCGCGGTTGTGCGCAATTACGTCGCTTCCTCGATCCTGTACGGGCACCTCGCCGACCGTGTCCCGGAGGTGACGGAGCCGCTGCGTGCTCGACGGAAGAACGCCGTGTTCGTCGCGAAGAAAGCGGCTTGACGATTCGCGTCCCCGACCTCATCGAGCGGAAGCGAAACGGCGAGGAGCTCTCGCCCGAGGAGATCTCAGAGTTGATCCTCGGGTACGCCCGCGGCGAGATACCCGATTACCAGATGGCTGCCTGGTGCATGGCTGTGTACTTTCGCGGCCTCAACGGGCTGGAGACGCACGCGCTGACCGACGCAATGATCCGCTCCGGCGAGACTCTCGATCTCGGCCAGGCGCTCGGCAGGCGCGTCGTCGACAAGCACTCGACCGGCGGCGTGGGCGACAAGACCTCGCTCGCGGTGGGGCCGATCGTGGCTGCGTGCGGAGTTCCGTTCGGGAAGATGAGCGGCCGCGGCCTCGGGCATACGGGCGGCACGCTCGACAAGCTCGAGTCGATCCCTGGCTATCGCGTCGAGCTGACCACGGACGAGTTCGTCGCGCAGGTGAAGGAAGTCGGGCTCGCGATCGTCGGCCAGACCGGTGATCTCGTGCCGGCTGACAAGATGCTCTACGCGCTACGCGACGTGACGGCGACCGTGGACATCGTCCCGCTGATCGCGTCCTCGATCATGTCGAAGAAGCTCGCGGGCGGCGCGGATGCGATCGTGCTCGACGTCAAGGTCGGCGACGGCGCGTTCATGAAGACGCTCGACGACGCGCGCATCCTCGCCGAGCAGATGGTCGACCTCGGACGCCGAGCCGAGCGTGAAGTCGTCTGTTTGCTCACCGACATGGACCAGCCGCTCGGCCGGGCCGTGGGACACGCGCTCGAGATCCGCGAAGCCGTGGAGACGATCACGGGTCACGGACCGCCGGACTTCTCCGAGCTCGTGCTCGAAGCGTGCGCTCGACTGCTGGCTCTTTCCGACCTCCATGTCGATCTCGAGGAAGGAAGGCGCCGCGCGGAAGGCGCGATGGCGGACGGCTCGGCGCTGCATGCATACGAGCGTTGGATCCGGGCTCAGGGTGGCGATTCCGATCTCGCGGTGCTTCCGCGTGCCCCAGTCGTGCGCGAGGTGAGCGCGCCGCGCGATGGCGTCGTGACAAGGCTTCGGGCCCTCGACGTCGGAATCGCGGCACTGAAGCTCGGGGGTGGTCGGAGGACGAAGGACGATTCGATCGATCACGCAGTCGGGGTCGTGTGTCAGGTGAAGCGCGGGGAAGCCGTGAAACGGGGACACCTCCTCGCGGACGTGCACGCGCGTGATGAGGAATCGGCGGCTCGGGGAGTCGGGGCCGTTCTAGCGGCGTACGAATTCGGGGACACAGCCCCGCACGCGCACGGCATCTTGCTCGACGTCATCGGGTAGCGACGGAGAGGGCATGCCGGAGCTTCCAGAGGTCGAGACCATCCGCTCCCAGCTCGCGCCGCGATTGACAGGGCGAGCGCTCGTGCGCGTCGAGATCCTCGATCCCCGTCTAACGCGGCCGATCGACCTCTTCGAGGTAGCCGAGGAGCTCGAGGGCGACACGATCGTGGCCGTCGAACGGCGTGGGAAGTACCTCGTGCTCCGCCTGGAAAGCGGGCTCGCTCTGCTCGCCCATCTTCGGATGACCGGGAGCTTCGGGTTCGAGCCCACGAGCCACGAGCGGGCGGTTCTCGAGCTCGACGACGGCACGAGGGTCGGCTACCGGGACGTCCGCAGGTTCGGAACCTGGCTCGTGCTCGGGAACGCCGAGGTCGAGCCGTACCTCGCCGGCAAGAATGGCCCCGAGCCGCTCGGCCCGCGCTTCACGGCCGATTGGCTCGTGGCGCGCCTGGCCGGACGTCGAGCACCGGTCAAGTCGGTGCTTCTCGACCAGCGCGTTGCCGCCGGGGTCGGAAACATCTACGCGGACGAAGCGCTCTGGCGGGCGCGCGTCAACCCGCTTCGGCCAGCTGACCACCTCGGCCCCGACGAGGGGGGGCGGCTACACCGGGCAGTCCGGGCGGCATTGCGAGCGGGGATCGAGCGCCAGGGTTCGACGCTTTCCGATTACCGCACTCCTGATGGCTCGCGTGGGGGGATGCAGGAGGAGTTCCGGGTATATGGGCGAGACGGCCTACCTTGTCGCCGCTGTGGAACGACGATCGCAAAGACGCGCACCGGCGGTCGGGGCACGTGGTACTGCCCTCGCTGCCAGCCGCATGAAGGTGGTTAGGCTCACTCATGCGACGAAAGGAGCGAGATGGAAGACGCACAGATACACGGGAGCATCGAGAAGCTGGTCGCCGAGGAGCACGAGCTCTGGGAGCGAGAGGCGGCAGGCAACGCGACTGACGATGACCGTCAGCGACTCGAGTCGATCAAGGTCTCGTTAGACCAGTGCTGGGATTACCTCCGGCAGCGCCGCGCCCTGCGCGAAGCGGGACGCGACCCTGGAGCGGCGGATGTTCGCGCGCCCGAGGTCGTGGAGACGTACGAGCAATAACCGAGCCGGGCACCGACACCTGTCCGACCTAGACTTGACCGGGTGGGGCGGACCTACAAGACGGAAGCGGTCGTCCTGCGCTCGTTCCGGCTCGGCGAGGCCGATCGCGTCCTTCATCTCTACACGCTCGATCGCGGAAGGGTGGGCGCCGTCGCGAAGGGGGTCCGCAAGACGAAGTCGCGCTTCGGCGCGCGGCTCGAGCCGTTTTCCCACGTGGAGCTGCTCCTGCATCAAGGCTCCGGCGAGCTGCACACGGTCACCGGCGCGTCGCTAGTCGATCCACATCGGCCGGCGCGAGAGGACCCGTATCGGCTGTCGGTCGGGCTCATCGGCGCCGAGGCGATGCTGCGCTTGTACGTCGAGGAGGAGCGAAATGCGCGCGCGTTCGAGGCGCTGACCCGTTTCATCGAGGCGCTTGACGTTGTCCCCGCGGCGCTCGAGGGGCGGGCAGCTCTCGATCCCCTCGCGCTCGCGTTCCAGCTGAAGCTGCTCTGGCTCTCAGGCTACGTGCCGCACCTCGAGAGCTGCGTCGAGTGCGGCGGCATGGACGGGCTCGTCGGGTACCTGCCGCGTGCCGGCGGCGGCGTGTGTCCTCGGTGCGCGCCGACGGAGACCGTGATGCTCTCCCCGGAGGGCTTTCGCGGGATCCTCGAGCTGCTGTGGACGCCGCTCGCGGACGCGCACGGGCTCGGGCTGGGGGAGAGGGCCGTGCGAGATGTTCTCGCCGTCGTCGTGGCCTCGTATGAGTTCCACGGAGGCTTTCGTCTGCGCACGCTCACGGCGTGACCGTTCCGCAAGCGCAAAGAGCGCATGTAACACGAGGAACTAGGGTCTGACCCCGGACGTGTCCGCAACAGACGCGTGAAAGTGCAACAAGAGAGCGACAAGTTCTCCACAGGCTGTAGTCGCCCGGAGGGCTTTCGGTAAACGAGACCTTGGGGACGGGTATGAGCTCGGCGCGTGTGCTCGTGTTTTGTACTAGATGACGTCCCGCGTGTCTGGGCACTCGAAAAGCGATGAGCTGCGCCCTTTCGGTGTGCCTTCACTCGCTCTTCGGCGTCTTCCAGTCCTGGGCGAGCCTATCCTGGACGAACGCCCGGGCTCCCGCGATCGGGATCCGCTCCTGCTCGAGTGAGTCGCGGTCGCGGATCGTGACCGTGTCATCGTCGAGCGTCTGCTCGTCGATCGTGAGCGCGTACGGCGTGCCGATCTCGTCCTGGCGGCGGTAGCGGCGGCCGATCTGGCCGGAGTCGTCGTACTCGGCCACGACCGCTCGCCGCAGCTCCTCGTAGAGAGCGCGCGCCTTCCCGACCATGTCTTCGTTGCGGTGGATCAGCGGTAGCACCGCCACTTTCACCGGCGCGAGCGCTGGGTGCAGCCGCAGCACAGTGCGCTCCCGCTCCGCCACGACCTCCTCGTCGTACGCGTCAACGAGGAACGCGAGCATCGAACGGTTCACCCCGAGTGCGGGCTCTACGACGTGCGGTGTGTACCGCTCCTGGCCGTCGACCCATTCGAGCTTCGTCCCTGAAGCGTCCGTATGGGCGCGCAGGTCGAAGTCGCCGCGGTGCGCGACCCCCTCGAGCTCCGACCAGCCCATGGGAAAGAGATACTCGAGGTCGCTCGTAGCGCTCGAGTAGTGGGAGAGCTCCTCCGCATCGTGCTCGCGCACGCGCAGGTGGCTCTCGCGGATTCCGTAGCGCAGGTGCCAGGCATGCCGCTCCTCGACCCAGAACCGGAACCACTCGTCAGCCTCCGCGGGCGGGACGAAGTACTCCATCTCCATCTGCTCGAACTCGAGTGTGCGGAAGATGAAGTTGCCAGGCGTGATCTCGTTGCGGAACGCCTTGCCGATCTGCGCGATGCCGAACGGCGGCTTTCGCCGCGCGATCTGGGCGACGTTCTTGAAGTTGATGAAGATGCCCTGTGCGGTCTCGGGTCGGAGATACGCGTCCTGGCCGGTCTCCTCGACCGGCCCGATTCGCGTCTGAAACATGAGGTTGAACTGGCGCGGCTCGGTGAGGTCGCACTTGTCGGTCTCCCCGGGATGCTTGCTCGGCCTGGCGCCGCACTCCGCATCGGCGATGTGATCCGCCCGGTAACGGCGCTTGCAGAAGCGGCAGTCGACGAGTGGGTCGGCGAACCCCGTCACGTGCCCCGACGCCTCCCACACCGCCGGATGGAGGATGATCGAGGAGTCGAGCGCGACGATGTCGTCCCGCTCGCGCACCATCGCCTCGAGCCAGCGCGCCTTCACGTTCTCCTTCAGGAGCACGCCGTAGTGACCGTAGTCGTACGAGGACCCGAGTCCGCCGTAGATCTCCGAGGACGGGAAGACGAAACCCCGCCGCCGCGCGAGCGAGACGATCTTGTCCATCGTGACGGCCTCGGGCATGGGCCGAGACGTTACTCGCCGAGAGAGCCGACTACGTGCGCGTACCGAGCGTGAGCAGGTACTCGCGGTGGTGGACGACGTCGTCGCCCTCGCGGTGTCCCTTCTCGAAGAACTCGACCCACGTCTGGTGAAACTCCTCACGCCGCGCCTCGTCGAGTGCCTCCACGGCGGTCCTCGTCGGCCCGTACGAGGTCGAGAAGAGCTCCCAGTACTCCTCGCCGGAGGCGACGGTGAGGGGCGAGTCGTGCTCTTCGAAGTCGAGCTCGAACGTCTCCCCGAGCAGCTCCCGCACGTGGTCCCGGTCGCCCCAGGCGAACGGGCTTCCCGCTCCGGGCACCGGCGGAGGCAAGAAGGGTCCCATCATCTTGAACACCTCGGCCATGCCCGTACCTGGCATCCAGCAGGCGAGGGCGAGCCGGCCTCCGGGCCGGGTCACTCGAGCCAGCTCGCTCGCGACCGCCTCGTGGTCGGGCGCGAACATCACGCCGCAGGTCGACGTCACGACGTCGAAGCTCGCGTCGTCGTACGTCATCGCCTCGGCGTCTCCGACCTCGAACCGGACGGTGACGCCCTCCTGCGTGGCTCGCTCACGCGCCGTGTCGATCAGGACGGGCGCGATGTCTTGTCCGACGACCTCGGCGCCACGAGCGGCGGCGAGGATCGCGACTGCGCCCGTGCCGGTGGCGGCGTCGAGCACTTGCTCGCCCGGCTTCGGGTCGATGCGCTCGATCACGAGGTCGTGGATGTCCCTGATTGTGTTCGTGATGCGCTCGTACGGGCCGTTGCCCCACACCACGCTGTGTCGAGCCTTGAGCTCTGCGAATGCCATCGTCCCCTCCTTCGATCACGTAGCCAACGCAGAGCATACGACCTCGTCTAGCCTCCCGCGGGATGGTCGACGAACGCGTTCCGGTCGAGCTGCACATCGTCTCGGACTCGACCGGCGAGACGGCGCAGCGGCTCGTGCTCGCCCTCGAGGCGCAGTTCCCCGATCAACCCTTCGTCGAGATCAGGCATCCGCGCGCGGAGAACGTGGAGGACCTCCACATCGCCGTGCAACAGGCGCGTGGTCGGCCGGCGGTCATGGTCTACACGCTCGTCGGCTCCGAGCTGCGAGATGCCATGCGCCTGCTCTGCCGCCGCGCTCGCGTCCACTACTGCGACCTGCTCGGGCACCCGATCGACTCGATCTCGCGGGTCGCGGGAGTCGCCGCGCGCATGGAGCCGGGCGCCCGTGCGCCACTCGACTCCTCCTACTTCAAGCGCATCGAGGCGATCGAGTTCGCGGTCAAGTACGACGACGGGGTGGGGAGCGGGCTCGATGAAGCGGACGTCGTCCTCGTCGGGGTCTCGCGCACCTCGAAGACGCCGCTCTCGATCTTCCTCGGCTACCTCGGGCACAAGGCGGCCAACGTCCCCGTGGTGCGCGGGATCGAGCTGCCGCAGGAGCTCTTCGAGATCGAGCCGGCCAAGATCGTCGGCCTGACCATCGCGGCGGATCGCCTGCTGGACATCCGCACCGCCCGGGTCAAGAGCATGGGAGCATCCAAGAAACGATATGCCGAACTAGAGGTCATCTACGCAGAGCTCGAAGAGGCGTCGGGAATCCATCGCCGGCTCGGGTGTCCCGTCATCGACGTGTCCGAGCTCTCGGTCGAGGAGACGGCGATGCGGATCCTCCGGCTCGTGGAGAAGCGCAAGCGGGCCGCACGCGTATGAGCGAGGGCGAGCCGAAGCCCTACGGCGCGCCCGGCGAGCCTCCCCTTCGCCACCCGTTCCGGCCGCCGCCCGGCGGCCGCGGCGACCTGCGCGAGAAGGGCTGGCTCCCGTTTCCCAGATTGGCCTTCTGGTGGTTTCTCCTGCTCCTCGGGGATCTCGTCTTCTACGTGCTCTTGAGTCCGATCTGGCTGGGGCTGCGTGCCGCGGCGCGAATCGCGGACCTCCGAGAGCGGCGGCGGAAGAGTCAGACCCGCGCCAAGTAACAGGCTGCTACTTGGCGGTCCTGCACGGTGCGGAGAAGAGGAAATGGTCGACCTCGTCCTGAGTGCAGAGGCGCACGAGGGGGAAACTGGCGAGCTCGGACGGGTACCGCTGTCGCCGGTCCCGGTAGTGGCGCAGCGCGAAGAAGATCACGGAGTTCTGCGGGTGGAGCGCATCCCGGAGACGTTCACGGTTCCCGTTCCACAGCTCTTCGCGGTGAATGATGCGCGAGGCCGTCCTGCGCAAGAGCCTCGGGAGCCACACCCGGAGCGGCAGGTCGAGCCAGACGACGAGATCCGCGCCTTCTAACACGAGATCGCCGAGCTTCCCTCGGTAGGGACTGTCGATTACCCACGCCCCCGACTCGACGATCGGCTCGACGATCGCGCGGAACTCCTCCGCCGTCGGCTCGGACCAGTTCGGGCCGTGATGGAGTGCGTCGAGCTCGTAGAACGGGACACCGAGGTGCTGCGCGAGTATGCGGCCCATGGTCGTCTTTCCGTTCCCGCTCGCAGTGGAGAGGATAACGACGCGCTTCACGAGAAAAGCCGCGCTTCGAGCGGAGTCTCGATCCCAGGCTCGACGCGGTACGCCCGGGCCTCCTTCCGCAGGCAGATGACTTCGTGCAGCTCGGTGCCGACGAAGTGGAGGGCAGCTCCGTCGTCGGCCGCATACCCCGGCGGAAAACCGGCGTCGACGAGCTCTCTATACACCACCCGCCGCCGCTCCTCGCTGTCGTAGTGGGGACAGGCGCTGCCCGGCAGGAACCCGAGCAGATCGCGCATCCCCTCGAGCTGTGGGCCGAACGAGTCGGTAACTCCCGCCTCGAACCAGCAGATCATCCCCGCGCTCGAGCCGCAGAGCAGCACTCCGCTCTCCCAGGCTTCGCGGAGCACGACGTCGAACCCGTGTGCCCGCCAGACGGCGAGCATGTTGGCGGTGTTCCCACCACCGACGTAGATCGCGTCCTGTGCGAGAACGTGCTCGCGGAGATCCTCACGTGGCCATGGATTGAAAGAGACATGACTCGGCTCGGCACGGCGCGCGAACGACTCGTAAAAGGAGACGAGCCTGGTCTCGGGAGTGGAGCTTGCCGTGGGCACGAAGCAGACGTGCGGCCCGCCGAGCTCGAGCACGAGGTCGTCGAAGGGGCCACCGAGAGACGAGCCACCGCTGGCAAGAATGTGGCCGGGCACCGCACGAGTGTAGATTCCTCCCGCAAATGCGCTACGTCTTCGATTTCGACGAGGACTCCGGGGGCGGGCGCGAGCTCCTCGGCGGAAAAGGGATCGGTCTCGCCGAGATGACGCAGCTCGGCATCCCTGTGCCGTCGGGCTTCACCATCACGACCGATGCATGCCGTGCCTACATGGCCGCGGGCGGCGGCGTCCCCGAGGGCCTCGATCGCGAGATCGAGGAGCGCATCGCCGCGCTCGAGGAGCGCGTGGGAAAGCGGTTCGGCGACCCGGAGAGCCCGTTGCTCGTCTCCGTCCGCTCCGGGGCGGCGGTCTCCATGCCCGGGATGATGGACACGATCCTGAATCTCGGCCTGAACGACGTCGCGGTCGAGGGTCTGGCGACGTCAACGGGCGACGCCCGCTTCGCGCTCGACTCGTATCGCCGGCTCATCCAGATGTACGGAGGCGTTGTCGCCGGCGTCGACGGCCACCGGTTCGAGCACGCGCTCGCCGACCTCAAGGAGGCGCGCGGGGTGACGCAGGACGTCGACCTCACAGCCGAGGATCTGCGCGAGCTCGTCGAGATCTTCAAGGGGATCTATGAGGAGGGCGCGGGCCACCCCTTCCCGCAGGATGCCTCCGAGCAGCTGCAGCGCTCCTATCGTGCGGTCTTCGACTCGTGGAACTCGCCGCGCGCCCAGGTCTACCGGCGGACGTATGACATCCCGGACGATCTCGGAACGGCGGTGAACGTCGTCCAGATGGTCTTCGGCAACAGAGGTGAGAGCTCCGGAACAGGCGTCTGCTTCACACGCGATCCCGCGACGGGGGAGAAGCGGCTGTACGGCGAGTTTCTCTCGAACGCGCAGGGCGAGGACGTTGTCGCAGGGATCAGGACGCCCGACCAGATCGAGCAGATGCGCGAGAAGATGCCCGAGCCGTTCGACCAGCTGCTCGAGACGCTCGCGCTGCTCGAAGCGCACTACCGAGACATGCAGGACATCGAGTTCACGGTCGAGGAAGGCCGCCTCTTCATCCTGCAGACCCGAACCGGGAAGCGCACTGCCGCCGCCGCTTTGCGGGTCGCGGTCGAAATGGTGGACGAGGAGTTGATCTCGCGCGAGGAGGCGGTCGCGCGCATCGACCCGGCACAGCTCGACCAACTCCTGCACCCGATGATCGACCCGAGCGCGGAGATCGAGGTCGCCACGCGCGGCCTGAACGCGTCGCCCGGAGCCGCCTCGGGGGCGATCGTCCTCGACGCGGACACCGCCGAGGAGCGAGGCAAGGCGGGTGAGGACGTGATCCTCGTCCGCTGGGAGACGACTCCCGACGATATCCACGGCCTGATCCACGCGCGTGGAGTTCTCACCGCGCACGGCGGCATGACATCGCATGCGGCGGTCGTCGCGCGAGGGATGGGGAAGCCGTGCGTGGCGGGGTGCGAAGGGCTTTCGATCGACTACAAGGCAGGCACCGTCAAGATCGGCGAGCGCGCACTCTCTGCCGGAGATGTAATTACGATCGACGGTGGGACCGGCGATGTGATCATCGGCTCCGTTCCGCTCGTCCCGCCCGCGATCGACGAGAACTTTGGGACGATCCTCGGCTGGGCGGACGAGCTGAGACGCATGCGCGTGCGCGCCAACGCGGACACCCCCGAGGACGCGGCGAAGGCGCGGGAGTTCGGCGCGGAGGGCATCGGCCTCTGCCGCACCGAGCACATGTTCATGGCCGATGGCCGGCTTCCGATCGTCCGCGAGATGATCCTCGCCCGCGACGAGGAGGAGCGCCGCTCGGCGCTCGAGCGCCTGCTTCCCCTGCAGCAGGGCGACTTCGAGGGGATCTTCGAGGCGATGGCGGGTTTTCCGGTGACGATCCGGCTGCTCGATCCGCCGCTGCACGAGTTCCTGCCTCCGCTCGAAGAGGCCACCTCGGATGCGATGCGCGAGCGGATCCGGGCGCTCCACGAATCGAACCCGATGCTCGGGACTCGTGGCTGCCGGCTCGGGCTCCAGTTCCCGGAGATCTACGAGATGCAGGTGCGCGCGATCGTGCGGGCGGCGAGGGCGGTCACGGAGCGCACGGGCAAGGCGCCGCTCGTCGAGATCATGCACCCACTCGTCGGCTTCCGAGAGGAGCTCGCCCGGCTGCGCGAGTTGACCGAGCGGGTCGCTGCCGAGGAGCCGACGGTCGAGTACCTGTGCGGAACGATGATCGAGCTCCCGCGCGCGGCTCTGCGGGCGGATGAGATCGCACAGGAAGCGGATTTCTTCTCGTTCGGGACGAACGACTTGACGCAAACCGCTCTCGGGTTCTCGCGCGACGACGCCGAAGGCAAGTTCCTGACCTTCTACCTCGAGCACGGGATCCTCGAGCGAAACCCGTTCGAAGTGCTGGACGAGGACGGTGTCGGCGACCTGATGCGAATCGCAGTCGAGCGGGGGAGAAGCGCGAAGCCCGAGATCAAGCTCGGGATCTGCGGGGAGCATGGCGGCGAGCCGCGCTCGGTCGCGTTCTGCCATGGGCTCGGGCTCGACTACGTGTCCTGCTCGCCCTTCCGAGTTCCGCTCGCCCGCTTGGCGGCCGCGCAGGCGACGCTCGCCGAGGTCGGGGTCACCGCGCTCGCGATCGGTGGCTGAGACCTTCTACGCCTGCGATAACGCGAGCGCAACGCTAAGAGCGCCGACCGCGGCGACCGCCAGCGTCGCGACCGTCGGTTTCCGGCGCAGATAGAGGAACGCGAGCGCCGCCAGACCTCCACCGATCAGGCCGCCGATGTGGCCGCCGATCGAGATGCCGGGGATGACGAAGGAGATCGCGAGGTTGAACACGACCAGTCCCAACGCCTGTCCGCCGAAGACGTAGATCTTTCGCCATTCCAGGAACAGCGCGGCGCCCATGATTCCCCAGATCGCGCCGGAGGCTCCTACGGTAGGCGCGCCGGAGGACACGATCAGCGCGCCGGCGGAGCCGGCGAGACCCGAGACGAGGTAGAGGAGCGCATAGCGTCCGTGGCCGAGGTACTCCTCGAGCGCCGGGCCGATGAACCACAGCACGAGCATGTTCATCCCGAGGTGGAGCGGCCCGTAGTGAAGAAAGGCCGCGGTGAGGAGGCGCCACCACTCGCCCTCTGCAACACCGACGAGCTGGCCGGACGAGTCGATGGCGCTCGAGATGAGCACCCCGTGTTCGTAGACCCATCCCGTGCTTGCGGTGATCCCGGCCCCCATCGCGACCTGAAGCATGTAAATGCCGACGTTGATCCCGATCAGCGCCTGCGTCACGTACGGGCCGCGCCGCGACAGCGAAGCTGCGGCTTTACGGGCAGTTCGTCGCGGCGCTGCGACCTTTCCGCCCGTGCTCGCGTGGTCGGGGCAGCGGATGCCCACGGGGCCGAATGTCATGCAGTCCGGGCAGATCCCGCGGCCGCATTCGGTACAGGAAACCAGGGTCTCCCGGTCCGGGTGGCGGTAGCAGCGGAGGGGCTCGGTCACCGCGGCTAGCGTACCCCTGTGCGGGTTCACGTCGCGTTCACACCGGACGAGGCCGGATCGGCTCCGACCGGGATCGTCATCGACGTGATCCGGGCGACGACGACTATGTGCCAGGCGCTCGCCTCCGGCTACGAGCGCGTCTTCTGCACCGCTGAGGTCGACGAGGCGCAAGCGCTGCGAGAGGAGCTCGGGGAGGGGATGCTCGGGGGCGAGCGGAACGCCCTGCGGATTCCGGGCTTCGATCTCGGCAACTCTCCGCGGGAGTACCTCGAGCCCACGGGCAAGACGGTGATTCTCTCGACTACGAACGGCACCCGTGCGGTCGTCTCGGCGGCGACGCGCTGCGAGCGCGTGCTCGTGGCATCGCTCTTGAACCTCGCTGCGGTCGTCGAAACGGCGCGTGTCGCCGACGAGGACGTGATCGTCGTCTGCGCGGGTGTGCAGGGCACCTTCGCGCTCGACGATGCGTACGTCGCGGGCCGGATCGTCGAGCTGCTCGATTGGGAGCGGAGCGATGCGGCCGAAGCTGCGATGCGGCTCGTGAGCACCTGGAGCGGGGCGGAGGAGGCTTTCCGCGCGTCGAAGAGCGGCCGCAATCTGCTCGAGAACGCACCCGAGCTCGAGGAAGACATCGCGTTCTGCGCGCGCGAGAGCGTGCTCGACGTCGTCCCGCGCCTGGTTGCGTTGCGCGGCGGTGCAGCCGAGATCGTGGGGTGAGGCTTCAGCCTCACCCGTATTCGGGTGGTTGGCTCGGCACGCGCTTCGAACCTGACACGGGTCGAGCGGGAGCCTGATCCTGGTCTTGGCTGACGCTACGCTCGGTGGAGTGATCGTGAACCGGGATCCGAACGCTCGCGGCCCGTACACGGCCTTCGCGAAAGTCGCAGGCGCGTACGAGCGCGGGCGACCGGTCTACCCCGACGAGGCGGTTCGCTGGCTCGCCGGCGAGGAGCCACGTGATGTCGTCGACCTGGGGGCGGGCACCGGAAAGCTGACGCGCGTTCTCGTCACGCTCGGCCACAGGGTGACCGCGATCGAGCCCCTGCCCGAGATGCTCGAGCTGTTGCCCGCAGCCGCGCCGGGGGCTTCCGCGATCCTCGGGAACGCAGAGGTCATTCCGTTGCCCGACGAGCACGCCGACATCGTGACGTCCGCCCAGGCCTTTCACTGGTTCGACCACGCCGTCGCGCTGCCGGAGATCGCCCGAATTCTGCGCCCGGGTGGCCGCCTCGGGCTCGTTTGGAACACTCGGGACGAGCGGGAGCCGTGGGTCGAGCGGCTGTCGGAGCTCATCGGAAGCGAGGGAACCAGCGCCATGGACGTGGACGAACCGATCGCTGCGAGCGGTCTCTTCGGGCCGGTCGAGAGAGCGGAGTACCACATCGAACAGGTCCTCGATCACGAGACGATCCTCGATCTCGTCCTCTCGCGCAGCTACTGCGCGAAACTTCCGCCGGCCGAACGACAGCCGATCCTGGAAGCGGTTGCGAGGCTGTACGACGAGGTCGCGGGCGACCACGAAGTCCGTTTGCCCTACGTCACCGAGTGCTTTCGCACGGAGCTTCGCTAGATATTGGTTCGGAGCATGCGTCTGACGATCGTGCGGCGCCCGGCGGCGCGTACGACCTCGAAGCCGGCCTCGAGGAACATCGACAGATAGCCGGTGTACGCGTCGATGTTCATGTGCCCTTCCCGAACCGCATAACCCTCGAGAATCGGAGCACTGTGAGCGGCGGCACGCTCGGTCGCGGCTTCGAGCAGCGCCGTGGCGACGCCGCCCCGCTTCGCAGACGGGTGGACGTAGAAGCAGACGACCGACCAGACATCCTGATCGTCGATGCGAGCGAGCTTGGGCGAATGCCCGAGGCGGTCGAAGCTCTCGCGCGGACCGACCCGGCACCAGCCGACTGGGATGTCGTCGACGTAGGCGAGCAGGCCGGGCTCGGTGTCGCCGCGGATCTCGGCTTCCAGCCTCGTGCGGTTCCCTGCGCCGTGACCGTCCCAGTACGCGTTGCCACGAAGGTGCCAGAACTGGCACCAGCACCCGTCGGTCTGCGGGGTTCCGCCACGCGGTCCTGTCCGTTCGAAGAGGTCGGCAACGTCGTCCCAGCGTTCGGGCGTGGCGAGGTGGATCTCGATCCCGGCCGGTACAGATTTTTTGACAGTCATGGGTTCTTCTTTGAGATTCTAGTCTTGACAGGAGAACGTACGTTCGTATAGAACATATGTTCTTGTGATCGCGTGTCTCCTCATTCCCGGGTTCGAGCTGAGAGCGGCACTGCGTTCGCGGCCGGGGCTCGCGCTCGTGCCGGCCGCGCTTGCCCCTGACCCGAGCGAGGAGCCACTCCTCGGCCCGGTGACTGCCGCGGCAGACGCGGTCGGCGTCAAGCCGGGGATGCGACTGGGGGAGGCGCTCGCGACGTGCCCTTCGCTTGTTCTCGTCGACCGCGATCCCGCCTCGGTCGAGCGGGAGTGGGAAGAGGTCCTGCGCCGTCTCGAGGACGCGGGCTTCGCGGTCGATCCGGTCGAGCACGGCGTGGTGGTCTTCGACACGCGAGGGGTCGAGCGGTTGTACCGCGGCGTCCGACCGGCGCTCGAGCGGGCGCTCGCCGCTGTCGGGTCGGGCTGGGATCCACGGGTTGGAGCAGCCACGCGCCGCTTCACGGCGCTCGCCGCAGCGAGCGTGTCCCGGCCCGGCCAGATCCTGCTCGTCGCGGGGAAAGAGGAGGGGTCGTTCCTCGAGCCGCTGCCGCTCTCGCTGCTGCCCCTGACGGGCGAGCGCTATCGAGAGCTCGAGGGTCTCGGCTTGCGAAGCATCGGGGAGCTCGCGGAGCTTCCGGCCGGCGCAGTCGCTGAGAGATTTGGCGCCGACGGGCGCAAGGCCTGGCGCCTTGCCCGCGGCGGCAGAAGCGCAAAGGTACGCGGGCGAAAGCCGGCGGCAGAGCTCGCCGAAGTGCTCGTCTTCCCCGAAGCCGTCGGGAACGAGCTCACGCTGCGCAGAGCGCTCGGCTCGCTGCTCGAGCGCCTGCTCGCCCGCCCCGAACGAGCCGGACGGCCGTTTCGAAAGCTCGCGATGTCCGTCCGGCTCGTCGATGGCGGCTCGTGGCGTCGCGCGGTCACCCTGCGCGACGCCACGGCCGAGGTGGCTCGCCTCCGCGTGGCCCTCGGGCCGAAGCTCCAGGAGCTCCCGGCCCCGATTCTGGAGCTTCGTCTGGAGGCGGTCGAGCTCGCGGAGCACACAGGCCAGCAGCTCACGCTCGTCGAGCCTGCGGGGGAGGAAGCGGCCGGTCGCCTGCGCGAAGGCCTTCGGCAGGTGCGCGCGAGCACAGGGACAGGTTCGGTTTGCTCGGTCGTCGAAGTGGCGCCGTGGTCACGGATTCCCGAAACACGGGCGCTCGTCGTTCCTCGAGACGAGTAGGGCCGGGCATGCCCGGCCCTCGTGCGCCGCTGGCGTCGTCGCGACGAGTAGCCGGCCGGCTCAACGCGCCGCTTCCTGCGCTCGTCGAGTCGGAGTTCGACGGTACTCCCCGAGTTGTGAACCGCCAGCTCGTCGCGCTCGTCCGCGAGGAGTGGCGAGTTGTTGATCGGTGGTGGACGGAAGAGCCGGTCGATCGGCGCTACTTCGAGGTCGTCCTCGAAAGCGGCCAGAACGTGTGCGTCTACCGCGACCGAGAGGCGGGATGCTGGTTTACCCAGAACGCCTAAAGAACCTAGGAAGATCTGATGATGCGCCTGACGAATCGCCCGACGGCGTAGACCGCCCCGAGCCCAGCTCCCGATGCAAGCGCGAGGAGGTTCGTCGTGGTGCAGGTGCGGCAGGCGTTGCAGCACACCGCAGCCATAGGTGCCTGGTCGCCGAACTTCGCGGCGACCTGTATCGCTCGCCCCTGCCAGAGCTGGAAGCCGTGGACGAGCTTTGGCGGAGCGAGCACGAAGGAGCCGGCAGGCAACGAGCGCTGCTCGCCGGCGACGTGGAACAGGAGCTCGCCTTCGAGAACGTAGAAGGCGTCGGCGTGCTCGCGATGGATGTGTGGCGCCGCGCCGCGCTCACCTGGGCCGGAAGACGACTCGAGGAGCAGGAGCTCGTCGCGCGCGGCCTTGATCCGGCTCGACCACGACTGCAAGTCGGCGAGCACCTCGCCCTCACCGCGATGCAAGACGATCGGAGCGTTCAGCTCCTGCATCGTCGCTCAGCCGACCGCTTGCTCGACCAGGCGTTCCCAGTCGTCGGAGCGGGCGGCGGGCACATGCACCCACTCGCGCATGACGCGACCCATACCGGGGTCGAAGAGCTGAGCTCCCGGAAGACCGAGGCCGCCTCCCGCTGTGCCTCGTCCACGAGCTTGACCGTGAGCCCGCCGTCCTTCCAGTGCCCCGCCACGACCTTCCCGTTTTCGCGCTTGAGACACGGCATCCCGAACATCTTCGACTCCTTCACGGGGTACCGGGCGGTCACGTCCGCGACGAGCTCCTCCCAGGACACGGGCATGCCTCAATCTATCCGGAGAGACAGACTGCGATCACCGATACCGGGTCGCCGCCGTCAGCCGGAGGATCGTGCTGATCGAAGTCGGGTTTGCGCCCACGCAGGTAGTCCCCGAAGCCGCACGAGGGCGCATGCAGGTTGAAGAAGCGAGCGACCTCGGGGCCGTCGTTCCAGAACGAATGGACGACGTCGGGAGGCACGAGGACGAACGTTCCCGCTGGTGCGCGGAACGATCCATCGCGAGTTGCGATCGTGATCTCTCCCTCGACCACGACGAAGCCGTCGAAGTGCTCGTGATGGACATGCAGCTCCGGGCCCCGCTCACCGGGCCCGTAAACCGTCTCGGTCGTCGCGATCTCATCGGTGTCCAGGAGCAGAGTCACTCGCCGCTCCGGGCGATCCGTAATCGTCTCGCCATTTCCTGGCCCCGTCCGAAGGACGCTGCCGGGATCTGCGCTTGCATACTCGGGAGGCTGGTGCTGGTCGAAGGTCGCCCGCACTGCTCGAAGCTCGTCTTCGTTTCGCGCAGCACGCAACCCGCGCACGAAGTCGCCGAACCCCGAGCTCGGAACATGGATGTCGAGGAAATGCGCGCGGGTGTCTCCGGTGACCTCGAACGCGTGGATGACTTCCGACGGCACGAGCACCCACGTTTCCGGTCCTGCCGAAAGCTCGCGATCTTCGAGCCTGAACGTGAGCTCCCCCTCGAGGACGAAGAAGCACTCTGCATGCCGAGCATGAGCGTGCAGGGGTGGATTCTCACCCCTGGGCTCCGCACGGATCTCGGCGATGCCGATCTGCTCGAGGTCGGCGAGGAGCGTGACACCCAGCTCGGAGTCTCCCGTGATCAGCTCGCCCTCACCGGGCACCAGAGCATCCGGCTCCACGGAGCAGCAGCCTAGCCCGTGGCGTACGTCGAGCTGCACTGTCATTCGGCGTACTCGTTCCTCGACGGCGCGTCCCAGCCGGAAGAGCTCGCCGCGCGCGCCGCCGAGCTCGGGTACGAGACGCTTGCGCTCACCGACCACGACGGGCTCTACGGCTCGCTCGAGTTCGCGCACGCAGCGAGGTTCTTCGGCGTACGCCCGATCACAGGCGCCGAGGTGACGCTTAGCGGCGTAGGCTCGCCGGAGCCGCCCGAGAGTGGAGGTGCCGGCTTTGCCGGCGCCGGAGCGGGAAACGGCGTAGGCTCGCCGGAGCCGCCCGAGAGTGGAGGTGCCGGCTTTGCCGGCG
>JALZOK010000058.1:2852-20452 GCA_030857225.1 Actinomycetota bacterium | reverse complement strand
CCTCGACGTAGGGATCGACGAGATCCGCGTGCGGGTCGACGACGGCGAGCATGTGCTGCGAGGTACAGCCGAACAGGTAGCTGGCGCAGGACGTGTCTTCGACGAGGAAAGGACGCAGGATCACGAAGAGAATGATCTCATGGCCGCGGTCTGCATGCTGCGTCCGTTTACGATCGTCGCAGCCGGGGGCGCATACCGTTGCCCACGGCCACTCGCATGGCTCGGTCGACTGCTCGATCGTTCGCTCGCGCGAGTGCCGCCGCGGGGATGATCGGGTTCGCGGGGAACGAGCTCGCCGCCCAGGTTCGGCCTCGGGCCTGCGATCAGACAGGCTTGCGGTAGGCCGTCCAGCTAGCGACGACCTCGTATCCGAGGCCGGCATACAGATCGAATGCCCCGTTCGGGTTCTCGGTGTGCACGCCGAGAGCGACGTCGATCATCCCGCGCTTCGCGAGCTCGCGGATGCTCTCGACGATGAGCGCCTTCGCGAGGCCGCGGCGGCGCCAGCGGCGCGCGGTCGAGATGTTCTCCGTCCAGCCGCGCCGGAGCCCGCGCTCGGAGTTCTGCGCGGTGTCGATAAACGACCTGACCTGGCCCGCCACGCCTTCGTCGTCCCACGCGATCTTCCACAGCGTGAGGTCGCGGTACGGGAGCGCGAGAAAGTGCGCGTAGGACTCCTCGGTCGGCTCCACGTAGCCCCAGTGATCACGAAACGCGTCCGCGTCGGCCTCCCAGATCGCGCGCAGCTGATCCTCGGTTGCGGGCCTGATCTCGACGCCGTCCGGGAGTGGGTGGTCGGGAAGATCTTCGACAGAGGGCCGCACCATCTCCGCCGCGTAGGTGACGGGCTCGAATCCGGAGCGGCTGATCAGCGCGGTCGCCCCCATGTTCTGATCGTTGATGAAGACCTGGAACTGCTTGTCCGGAGCGTCGTGCTCGGCAGCGATCTCGCGGAGACGTTCCTCGCTCCAAATGAAGAGCCCAGAACCAATGCCGCGGCCGCCGAACTGTGGATCCACGAAGCAGACCTGCGTGTAGAGGAGCGGCCCGTCGGTTTCCTGGTCCCACCACACTCGGCTGTAGGCGACGGGGTCGCCGTCGACTTCGGCGACGAGCAGATCCCGTTCCGGGTCGCAGCGCTCCAAGTGGTCGTATCCGGCCGAAATGCCTTCGGCGGTCTCGACCCGGTCCGAGCCCTCGCCAAGGGCAAAGGCCGTGATGATGCGGGCGAAGTTTCCGTAGTCGGAGCTGCCCTGGAAGGGCCGGAAGACGACATCGGGTAGTTGCGGAAGCGCCGGCATTGGGTTCAATCTCTATCAGCCAATTCATAGAAACGCATGCGACCCTTTGCCTCTCGAGCGAGCGAGACAAGGGAGATAGAACATGAGCGAGCACGAGATGACCCGGCGGCGCCTCCTCGAACTGGGGCTCGCGCTGCCTCCCGTTGCGGCCCTCTTCGCCGGCGCCGACGCGCTCGTCCGCGACGCGGAAGCTGGTCCACTGCTCGCGGCGACCCCGATGATCCTCGACGCCGACGACCCGACGCCGGAGCTGACGGAGGGTCCGTACTTCACGGCCAGCTCTCCGCGCCGCCGGTCGATCGTGGCCGCCGGCGCGTTGGGAACGCGCCTTGCCTTGACCGGTCGCGTGCTCACGACTGCGGGCAAGCCGGTGCCCAAGGCGCTGATCGACTTCTGGCAGTGCGATGCGCGCGGCGTGTACGACAACAGTGGCTACCGCTTCAGAGGCCATCAGTTCACTGACGCTCGGGGCCGCTACGCATTGACGACGGTCGTCCCCGGCCTCTATCCAGGGCGAGCGAAGCACATCCACGTAAAGGTGCAGGCTCGGAAGCGATCCGTCCTGACAACCCAGCTCTTCTTCCCCGGCGTCTCCGGGAACGGAGCCGACAGCATCTTCACCCGCGAGTGTCTCGTCTCCGGTTGGCGAGTCGTGGACGGTAGACGGGTCGCCCGCTTCGACTTCGTGCTCGATCTGTAGCGGACTCCATTACGGTCCAGCGCGTGTACGCGCGCCTGTCAGCCTGGACTCGGTCGCACCCATCCGTCGTCGTCACGGCGGCGCTCGTCTTGCTCTGGGTCGGAGTCGGAGCAGTGCTCGCGATCTGGTACTCGGGCCGAATCCAGGATTGGTCGGTGATGACCGACGAGCTTCTGTACGCCAAGCTCGCGACCGCGATCGCCACGTCGGGCTCGCCGTTTCCCGAGGTGCACGGAACGTCGATCGCCGTCTACAACCAGCTCTACCCGCTGCTCCTGGCGCCGCTCTACGGAGCGCTCACGCCGCCGGATGCCTTCCGTGCGGCTCACGTCCTGAACGCCTTCCTGATGTCGAGCGCCGTCTTTCCTGTGTATCTGCTCGGCCGCCAGGTTCTCCCGCGGGTGTGGGCATTCGCAGCCTCCGGCCTCTCGATCGTGCTCCCGTGGATGGCGCTCACCGGCTTTTTGATGACCGAGTCCGCGGCCTACCCGGCATTCGTGTGGGCAGTTCTCGGTCTCCAGCTAACCGTCGCCACGCCGAGCCCTCGACGCGACCTCCTCGCCGTTGGCGCGCTCGGCTTCGCGATCCTCGCTAGGACGCAGTTTGCCGTGCTGGTGCTCGTCTTGCCGCTGGCGATTCTCGGGCACGAGCTCGGGATGCGGCGAAACCTGCGCGAAGGAATGCGGCAGTCCGTGCGCGCGCACCGCACTCTCGCGGCGCTCTACATGGTGGGGATCGCACTGGTGGCAGTCCTCGCGGCCGTCGGCTCGTTCGGGCGCCTGCTCGGCGTCTATGCGGTCACCGTCGAGGGCTCCCTCCTGCCCTCCGACGTGTGGGCGGCAGCAGCGCGGCACTTGGACGCGGTCGCCATCGGCTGCGGACTCGTGCCGCTGATCCTCGGAGGTGGCTGGATGGTCTCGACCGCGGTTCGCTCGCGCGGCCGATCCGAACACGCCCTCGCCACCCTCTCGCTCGTCACCGTCACGCTTCTCACGTTCGAGGCTGCGTCGTTCAGCGTCCGCTTCGGCGACTCGGTCGTCCGCGACCGCTATCTCTTCTACGTCGTCCCGCTGCTCGTGGTCGGATCCGCGGCAGCTCTGCAGAGCGCACGCCGGTGGCGTATCGCGGCCGGAGCCGGAGCAGTGACGATCCTCTTCGCGGTGACCGCTGCGCAGCTTCCGTTCACCGTCTACCCGGGAGTGTGGGTCGACTCGCCCGCGAGCGTGCTGAACGAGATGCTGATCGAGCAGTCGGGTGCGCTCGGCACCGGAACCTTCGTCGCGCTGCTCGGGCTCTTCACCGGTGTCGTGCTCGTTCTCGCGCTACTGCTGTCGCCCCGGATCCCGTTCGCAATTCTCGCGCTCGTCGCGGTGCTCGCCTTCTCGGTCCTGACGCTGCGAAGCGAGGTAAACCGGGTGGTCCAGGGCACGGGCCTGAGCGGTCGCCCCCTCGCGGGGGCGCCCGGCCTCGTCCTCGACTGGGTCGACACCGTGGTGCCGGAGGGAGAACAAGCTGCGCTGCTCGCATTCCCGGTCTCGACCGCGTGGGACACGACCGCGATCCGCTGGTGGGACGTGGAGCTCTGGAACCGGCGCGTAACTCATGCGTATGTCGCGATGGACGAGAACTTCCGCTACACGTCGTTCCCGCATCGCACACTCGAGCTCGACTGGTCGAGCGGTGAGGCCGAGGACACCGACGACGCCCCGCCGTACGTCGTCGCCGCTCCGGGCGACTCGCGGTTCTTGCTCGCCGGCCGCCAGCAGGCCGCGAACCTCGGCTTCGCCGTACGACGGGTGGAGCGCCCGTACCGCGCGCTCTGGATGAGCCGTGGTCTACAAACGGACGGTTGGACGACACCTGGACGCCCGGCGACCATCCGAGCGTACGCTCGATCAGGGAGCCGCTCCCAGCTTGTCCGCCTCCGGATTACCCTGCGCGCGCCAGACAGCGCGCCCGCGGGCTACCAACTCTCCGCGGCGGGTCGGACTAGCGACGGCGCGCTGGCGGCGGCTGAGCAGAGGACAGAGACGGTCCGCCTCTGTCTCTCTGCAGGCTCCCTCGCCGACGTCGAGCTCAGGAGCGCGAGCAGCGCCCAGATCGCCGGTGTGCAACTCGGCCCGGGAGTCGACGACACACGGATCGTCGGCGTAGGTGTCGGCCCGATTTCGATCCGGTCATTCGGCGAGTGCTAGCGTGAAGCGTCGTGGAGCGCTGGCACCTTCCGTCGATCGACGTGAGTGGAAAACGCGAGCCTCGGGTGCTCTTCTCGCGCCCGGAGTGCCGCGCGGTGCTCGTCGATCTACAACAGGACGAGGTGATGGGAGACCACCGGGTCCACGAGCGGGCGATCGTCGAGGTCGTCTCGGGACGGCTCGAGGTTACCGTCGACGGTGACTCCGTCGAGTGCGACGCCGGGACGCTCATCACGTTCGAGCCCGGCGAGACCCGTAGTGTCCGCGCGCTCGCACCGGCCCGAATCGTGCTCCTGCTCGCGCCCTGGCCCGGCGACGGCCACTTTCGCATCGGGGAGGCGACCGACTCGAAGCGGATGCCCGCGAACGCCATCGCTCAGCCTCTCCGGTAGCGGGCGGCTCGAGTGGACGACCGGCTGGAGCGAAACAAGGAGGCCGCCAAGGCGTTCTACGACCTCATGTTCAATCAATCCCGTCCGGCCGAGGCGATCGACCTTTACGTGGGCGACACCTATATCCAGCACAACCCCGACGTCGCGGACGGAAGAGAGGCGTTCGTCGAGTACTTCGAGCGGATGGCGCACGAGTACCCCGGCAAGCACGTCGAGTTCAAGCGGGCGCTGGCAGAGGGTGACTTCGTCGTTCTCCATTGCCATCAGACCTGGCCAGGCGAATTTGAGTACGCGGGCATCGACATCTTCCGCTTCGACGACAGCGGCAAGATCGTGGAGCATTGGGACGTCCTGCAGGTCGTCCCCGATAAACCTGCGAACGACAACACGATGTTCTGATCTCGAGAGGAGGCGGCGATGGCCGACTACACGATCAAGCGCCTGGAGGAGGTCGACGACGTGCTCGGCGACTATCCGGGCGAGATGAGGATGATGGCGAGCGCGCTCGACACCGAGCAGGTCGCATTCACGTTCCGGCGGATGCCGCAGCACACGGGTGGGAAGGGCTCGTACGGCCACCGGCACAAAACGCAAGAGGAGATCTACTTCGTCGCCTCGGGCAAGCTCCAGTTCAAGCTCGGTGACGAGATCCTGGATCTCGTGCAAGGCACGGTCATCCGGGTGGCGGCCGAGACCTGGCGCTCGGTCTGGAACGAGGAGCCCGCTGACGCCGAGCTGATCATCGTGTCGAAGCGAGTCGAGGGCGGTTCCGCCGAGGACGCCGAGTATCAGGAGAACTTCTGGCCCGAATGAACGGCTGGGTGCGGGCTTCGGGGTTCTGGCCCCAGCGCAGCTCAGAAGTATGGCGCGGTACGCGAGCTCTACGTGCGATCCGGAGCCGACCTCGCCCGCGAAGGCAGCGGACACGCGACAAAGCGCCTCCCTGTCAGGACATGGCCGAGCTTGTACGCCTCACAGCCAGCACAGAAACCGGTCGCCGTCGCCAGCAGAGCGAGAGCCGCGACGAGTCCGCCAAAAACGAGCCCGAGGGCGGCGGCGCCAAGCAGATATGAGAGCGACGCTGCGGTCAGGACGGTCGCCCCGATCATGTTCGCGAACCGTGTCGGCCGCGAGTCCTCGAGCGGTCCTTCGCCGAAGACGGGTTGAACGAGCTCGAAGTAGGCGAGGCAGGCCAAGCAATAGCGCCGCCCGAACACGAGCCCGACGACGAGCTGGGCAGCCAGAATCGCGAGGAGCCACCACCAGCCGGACACGACCGCGAGGACGGACACGACGCCGACCACGGCCTGGTTGAAGCGCGGCGCGCGCGAGTCGATCACATCGAGGTCGCGAAAGGGATCGGCGCGCCGCGGAGAGGGTTGCTTCACTTTGTGAAGTATTACCGAAGCGGGGCCCCACAGGTTCAACCCCGTCCTCTGCCGACAGACAGCATATGCGGCGAAGACGAGGGCTCAACCAGCTGTTGCCCCGCCTGACCCGCAAGGTGTTCTGGATCGCCTCGAGCACGGGCTTCGTGCGGTGAGACGCAAGGGGAGGCCCCTTGCGGTCATGTACGTGGACCTGGACCACTTCAAGTCGATCAACGACGCGCTCGGATACGCGGCCGGCGACGAGCTTCTGATCCTCGTGGCCGAGCGCATCAGAATGTGCCTGCGGGCAAAAGACACAGTGGCTCGCCACGGGGGAGACGAATTCGTGGTTCTGACGGAGGACTCCGACGAGACCGACGCGGCGCGTGTCGCCGATCGGATCGTGGAGGAGCTCGGGCGTCCCTTTGCGCTCCAGGGGCACGACATCGTCGTTCGCGCGAGCATCGGCATCTGCGTCAGCCAGGGATCCGACACAGCAACGGATCTTCTGCGCAACGCCGATCTCGCCATGTACGCGAGCAAGTCGCGCGGGAACGGGCTCTTCGACTTCTTCGAGCCTGCGATGCACATCCACGCGGTCGAACGTCTCGAGCTGGAGGCGGAGCTACGCCGCGCGGTGAGCGTCACACTGATCGACGTGCTCAAGATCGACCGTTCCTTCGTTGGAGAGCTCGACGGATCAGACGCTGCGGGCGAGCTCATCGAGGCGATCGTCTCCCTCGCCGACGCGCTCGGGTTCAGCACGATCGCCGAAGGAATAGAGCGGCCCGAGCAACGAGATTCGCTCGCGCGTCTCGGCGGTGGCTTCGGCCAGGGTTTCTACTTCAGCCGACCGCTCGACGACGCGGCCATTCTCGCGCTCCTGACCAAGTCGGTCGCGACCCTCGAAGACGCTGCCGAGCGAGGCTAGGCCCGAGCCCAGGCGGCGAGGGCGTCGATCAAGGCTCGGAGCCGTACTCCGTCGGTCGTGAGCACGTACTCCACTCGGGGCGGCCGGGCGTCCGTCACCTCGCGTCGAAGCACACCTCCGCGCTCGAGCTCCACGAGCCGTTGCGCCAGCGTTCCGGGCGGGATCTCTCCGAGCGCCTGCCGGAACTCCCCGAAACGCGTGCAACCCTGGTGCGAGGCGTACAGGATCGAGACCGCGTAGCGCCGCTCGAGGAGGTCCGCCACGCGACGGACCTCCTCGGGAACGGGACTTTGGGTCTTACAGCGCCACATTCGACTCGACCGGCGCTTCCTCCAGCGCGAGCGAGAGCACCTCGCCGATCGACATCACGGGATGGAACGCGACGTCCTCCTTCACGTTCTCCGGGATCTCCTCGAGATCCGCGCGATTCCGCTCGGGGATGACGATGTCGGTGATCCCGGCTGCGTGCGCCGCGAGCACCTTCTGCTTCAGCCCGCCGATCGGCAGGACGCGGCCTTGGAGCGTGATCTCTCCCGTCATCCCCACGGTGTGCTTCACCGGGCGGCCCGTAAGGAGCGATGCGATCGCCGTCGCCATCGTGATGCCCGCGCTCGGCCCGTCCTTGGGGATGGCGCCGGCGGGAACGTGCACGTGGAACGAGCGATTCTCGAATACCCCCTCTTCGATGCCGAGCCGGGTCGCAAGCGCGCGCACCGTCGAGATGGCGATCTGGGCGGACTCCTTCATGACCTCCCCGAGCTGGCCGGTGAGGACGAGCTTGTCACCGTCCTTGTGCGACGTGGCCTCGATGAAGAGGACATCCCCGCCCGTCGCAGTGGCGGCCAGCCCCGTAGCGACTCCGGGAACGGCGGTCCGCTCGGCGACCTCGCGGTAGAACTTCTTTCGGCCCAAAGCCTCTCGGACCGAATCCGCGTCGATCTCGACCGGCGGCTCCACCGTCTCGGACGCGATCGTGGTCGCGATCTTGCGAAGAACCGTCCCGAGCTCACGCTCGAGCTGGCGCACGCCCGCTTCCCGCGTGTACTCGCTGACGATGAGCGCGAGCGCCTCTTCCGGGATCGAGACCTCGTCCTCGCGCAGGCCGTTCCGCTCCCGCTGCCTGGGCCACAGGTAGTCGCGGGCGATGGCGACCTTCTCGTCGGTCGTGTAGCCGTCGAACCGGATCACCTCCATCCGGTCGAGGAGAGGCCCCGGAATCGTCTCGACCATGTTCCCGGTCGCGATGAACAAGACCTCCGAGAGATCGAGCTCGACGTCGAGATAGTGGTCGCGAAACGCGTGGTTCTGCGCCGGATCGAGCACCTCGAGCAGGGCCGAGGAGGGGTCGCCGCGCCAGTCTGCGCCGACCTTGTCGACCTCGTCGAGCATGATCACGGGGTTCATCGTCCCGGCATCGCGAAGCGCCCGCACGAGTCGTCCCGGAAGCGCGCCGATGTACGTGCGCCGGTGGCCCCGGATCTCGGCTTCGTCACGGATGCCGCCGAGCGACATGCGCACGAACTCGCGACCGGTCGCCCGGGCGATCGACTCGCCGATCGACGTCTTGCCCGTGCCGGGAGGGCCGATGAGCGTCAGGATCGCGCCCGAGCGCCGGTCGATCGCGACGCCGCGCTCCTTGCGCAGCTTCGCCACCGCGATGTACTCGACGATTCGCTCCTTGACGTCGTCGAGACCAGCATGATCCTCATCGAGCACCTCGCGCGTGAACTGCGGATCGAGACGCTCCTCGGAGCGCTTGCTCCACGGCACCGCGAGCAGCCAGTCGAGGTAGTTGCGGATCATCGACGCCTCGGGCGACTGGTCGCCCATGCGCTCGAGCCGCGAGAGCTCGCGCTCCGCCTGCTCGAGCACGTTCTCGGGCATCTCCGCTTCCGCGATCTTCGTCCGGTACTCCTCGACGACGGAACCCTCGTCCTCGCCGAGCTCCTTGCGGATGGAGTCGAGCTGCCGGCGCAGGATGTACTCCCGCTGCTGCTTGTCGACACCGGACTCGACGTCCTCCTGGATACGACGCCGGATCTGCATCAATGCGAGCCGCTCCCGCTGCAGCTCGAGGGCGAGCTCGAGGCGGGCGCGCACGTCGACAGTCTCGAGGAGCTGCACCTTCTGCTCGAAGGTGATCTCCGGGGAGTAGCCGGTGGTGTCCGCGAGCGCGCCGGGCTCCGAGATCGAGCGGACAAAAGCGGCGATCCGGCCGTCGTCTCCGCGCAGCTCGAGGATCTCCTCGACCACCGCTCGGTACTCCCGCTCCACCTCACGGATTCTCCCGTCCGCGCTCTCCTGATCCGGCCGTTCCTCGACGTCGACGAACAGGCGACCTTGACTGTCGGAGCCCGCCGCACCCGCTGTAGCGCGATGCAGGCCCTGGAGCGCGACCGCGCGACCGCCGCCGGGGAGTCGGATCCGATCGGTCACCTCGGCGACCGTCCCCACCTTCGCGTACTCGTCGTCGTGCTTGGGGACGAGCAGCACGCGATCCTCGTCTCCGACATCGACGGTGAGGGTGACGTTCATGTTCGGGAAGACGACGATGTCTTCCAGAGGGACGAGCAACAAGCGAATCTGATCCTCGGTCTGGTTCTCGCTCACCAATGTCTCCTTCGTACGTATCGTGAACTTGCTTCGAAAAGTGTAGCGACTAAGCTAGCGGCCACTCGGCGTCCTCAGCGTCGGAAGTGCCCGAGTGAGAGTGCCGCTACCCGTCCTGCGAGCACGTCCGACGAGCGTCCGATTCCCCACGAGCGGTACGTCATCACCCCGGCGACGAAGACCCCGCCGCGCCAGAACACGAGCCCTGTGTCATGGCGCGCGTGGGAGATCCAGCCGGCCTTGTGCAGGACGTCGACACCCCGGCGAGTTGCGACCGCGCGGTCGAGCTTGGGCGTGTCCGATACGTGCGCGGTGAGCCAGAGCAGGTGACGCGCCTCTGCGGGAGTGAGCCCCGGCTGCGCCTGCCGCAGCGGTCCGCGACCCCCCGAAGCAAGCCAGAGCGCCCGCCATAACGAAGCCATGTCCCACGCAGTCGTGTACTTGCCGACGCCGAACGCGGGCGGCTCGTCAACGCCGACCGGGATCGGGCCCGAGAGCGAGCGCACCTCGTAGCCGCCGTACATCATCGAGTCGACCAGTCCGAGCGAGCGCATGAGCGCGTTGACCTGCCGCGAGCCCGCATACGTGGATCCCGCCAGCCAGACCTCGAGGGCGTTCGCAGCCGCATCGTCGGACACGGTGATCATCTGGCGCAGGAGGCCGCCGACATGCGATCGGGGAGGTGGAATCCCGGAGTGACGAGCCAGCACGGCCGTCGCGATAGCGAGTTTCAGCGTCGAGGCGGCGGGAAAGTGCGCCTTCGCGTTCCAGGCGGCGCCCGCTCCGCTCGTCAGGCTCTGGACGTAAAAGCCCGCCGTGCCGTCGTATTGCCTCACCGAAGCGCGCAACCGGCGGGCCAACCCGGGGTCCTGCCTCGATCGAACGAGGCGCGGGCGCGCCGCGGCGGGAAGGCCATACACCTCTTGGACGGTGCGAGAGGAGCGCCGACCGTTTCCCGCAATCGTCATCACCCGCAGGCTGAGATCACCGAGCGGAAGCACGACCTTGAGCGAGAATCGCCGGCCGCGCAGCGGCCTGGAAGCAAGAACGCGCCCATTCGCCAAGACGACGACGAACCGTGTCCCGCGCGCCGCTCGGCCGGTGACGACCCCGTACGACACTTGGTGCGACGCGGGTTGCTCGATCGCAGGGGGCGGCAGCGCAGGTGCGTCGACCACAGCCCGAACGATAGAGCCAGTCGGACGAAAGCCAAGTTACAACTTGTAACTTGGCGTCCCTTTCGGACCTGGCGGAAGGTGGGGCGTTCGCTCGGCGTGCTTCGGTCTAGCCTTGCCCAGATGGCGCCACCCATCCTGGCTCACCTCGACCTCGACGCCTTTTTCGCGGCGGTCGAGGAGCTCGAGGATCCGGCGCTGCGAGAGAAGCCGCTCGTTGTAGGGGGCGACCCCCACGGACGGGGCGTTGTTGCGACAGCGAACTACGTCGCCAGGGCGTTCGGGATCCATTCCGCGATGAGCTCCGCCGAGGCCCTGCGCCGCTGCCCTCACGCTGTCTTCGTGCGACCGCGGCACAGCCTCTACAAGCAGTACTCGCGGGCGGTATGGCAGACGATCGCGGAGGTCGTTCCCCGCATCGAGCGCACCGGGATCGACGAGGGCTACCTCGATCTCGCAGCGGTCGCCCGGGACTTCGCAGGCGCGCGGGCCGTGGCGTCGGCTGTACGGACCTCGGTTCACGCGACGACCAGCCTCACCTGCTCACTCGGGGTGTCGACCTCGAAGGTGGTCTGCAAGATTGCATCGGACCGTCGGAAGCCCGGCGGCATCACCGTCGTGCCGCCCGGACACGAGGCGCGGTTTCTGGCGCCGCTCAATGTGCGCTTGCTCCCCGGTGTCGGCCCCCGCGCCGAGGAACGGCTGCGACGAGCGGGGATCGAGACGATCGGCGGCCTCGCTGCGCTTGCCGACACCGAGCTCAAGATGCTGCTTCCTGGCTCGGTCGGCCCACTCCTTCGCGATCGCGCTCGCGGGATCGATCCACGTGACCTCGAGCTCGCCGGAGAGACCATCTCCGTGTCCGCGGAGGACACCTTCGCACGCGACATCTCCGAACGCGCACAGCTCCACGCCGAGGTGCGACGTCTGGCTCTGCTCGTGGCCCAGCGATTACGCGATTCGGGCCTCTCGGGTCGCACCGTCACCGCGAAGCTTCGCTACGGAGACTTCTCCATTCGAACGCGCTCGACGACACTGCCAGCAGGAGTCGACGAGGCCGACATCATCGGAGATGTTGCGTGCGGCCTCCTCGATCGCGGCCTTCGCGACCGGCCCGGTGCGCTGCGGCTCGTAGGTGTCGGCGTATCCGGGCTCTCGCCTTACCGCCAACTCACCTTCGACGGCTAGGCATCCAGCACCCGCGGCCGGTGCGAGGACGAGTACACGTCTTTCCGTGTGATCAAGCCGTCCTCGAACGGGAAGACATCGATGCCGTCCCACTCCAGGCGGCGTCCTTCCTTGTCGGTCGCGCTCGCAGTCCACTCGTTGACGACGAGCCCGTCCCGCACGTACAGACGCCGTCCGCGGAACGTCAGATCGGGCCAGTTCTCGAAGATGCCAGCGATGTGCCCTTGGACGGCGTCACCCTCGACCCGCTCGCCGGCCGTGTGGTTCTCGAACACCATGCCCGGCGCGTGCAGCGCGACGATCGCCGGCAGGTCGTGCGCGTTCCAGGCGTCGTTGTAGCGCGCGATCGCCTTCTCCAGCTCTAGTGCGGCGTTCCGGTCGTCCATGGGAACGAGTATCGCGCAGCCGACCAGAGATTGACAAACATCGATTTCTCGAATACCGTCATACATCGATGAACGTCGATCAGTTTTCATTGCTCGTTCCGGCCGACTGCTGCCGCCCTCTCGACGACGACGCCATGACGAACGAGGACGCCGAGGGGACCGCCGCGCTCTTCAAGGCGCTTGGCGATCCGGCGCGCGTCCGGATCGTCAACCTCCTCGCACGCAATCCGGACTCGGTCTGCGTGTGCGAGCTGACGCCGGCTCTCGGCCTGTCGCAGCCAACGGTGAGCCATCATCTGAAGAAGCTCGTCCAGGCGGGTCTCCTGCTGCGGGAGCAGCGAGGCGTCTGGGCGTTCTACACCATCGACCGCGACGGCCTCGAGCGCGCGGCGGGCGTCCTCGATCTGAAAGGGGTAACGGTTTGAGCACTGACTTGCGCGAGGAAGTACGGGAACGCTACGCAGAAGCGGCACTCGGGCTGGCGGAAGGTCATGGCTGCGGGTGCGACTGCGACAGCATCGGTTGCTGCGGCGACGAGGCGACGACTCTCTTCGGCAGGGGCCTCTACGACGCAGAGCAACGCTCAGCGCTACCCGAGGAGGCCGTCACCGCCAGCCTCGGGTGTGGGAACCCGCTTGCCGTCACTGAGCTTCGCGAGGGAGAGACGGTGCTCGACCTCGGGTCCGGGGGCGGTGTAGACGTCCTGCTCTCCGCGCGCCGCGTCGGCCCCACGGGAACCGTCTACGGCCTGGACATGACGGACGAGATGCTTGCGCTGGCACGGCGAAATGCCGCCGAAGCGCGCGCGACGAATGTCCACTTCCTCAAGGGCCTGATCGAGGCGATTCCGCTCCCTGCCGAGAGCGTCGACGTGGTGATCTCGAACTGCGTCGTGAACCTCTCCACCGACAAGCGCGCGGTCTACGGCGAGATCGAGCGGGTGCTGCGACCGGGAGGCAGGGTCGGGATCACGGACATCGTGGCCGAGAATCACCTCTCTCCCGAAGAGCGCGCCGAGCGAGGGAGCCATGTCGGCTGCATCGCCGGGGCGCTGTCCGAACGGGAGTACCGCGACGGCCTCTCGAGCGTCGGGCTCGTCGGCGCCGAGTTGGAGTTCACCCACCGGGTCGCAGACGGGATGCACGGCGCGATCGTGCGGGCGCGCAAGCCCTAGGCCAGCAGCTCCCGATGCGCAGCAAGCGCCTCGAGGATGCGGTCGATGTCGTCCTCCACGTTGTAGAGGTGGAGCGAGATGCGCAGATTCGCGTCGCGCTCCGACGTGACGATCTTCTCGCGTTGCAACTCCTCGACCAACGCGTGCGGGTCGGTCGAGGCGACGCACACGAGCGGGCCGTACTCCCGTTCGGCCCGCGGCGTGGCGACGGTCGCCCCGAGCTCGTCCAGCCCTTCGAGCAGCCGGTCGGCGAGGCCTTTTACATGCGCCTCGATCGCCGGGACGCCCACCTCCTCGACGATCCCCATCCCGGCAAGGCCCGCGTAGATGTTCGGCACGGGGGGTGTTCCCGCGTCGAAGCGGCGCGCGTCCGCGGCGGGTGAGTAGTCGGAGATGTCCATCCGGAAGATGTCCTCGTCAGCGAACCACCCTGTCTGGGTGGGCAGTAGCCGCTCGTGCAGGTCGCGCCGGATGAACATGAACGCGAGACCGGACGATGCGAGCAGGTACTTGACCGTTCCTGACGTGAGCAGATCGACTCCGAGAGCGCCAACGTCGAGTGGAATCGCGCCGGCTGCCTGGTAGCTGTCGGCGAGGCAGAGCGCGCCCTGCTCGTGCGCCAGGCGGGCGACTTCGGCCACGTCGAGCCGGTATCCCGTGCGGTAGGAGATCGCTGTGCAGCAGACCAGCGCCGTCCGCTCGTCGATCGCCTCGGCGAAGCGCTCGGCAGGGATGCGGCCGTCGGCGTCCGGGCGCACGTGGACGACCTCCGCTCCGCGCAGCTCCTGAGCATGCGCGATCTGGCCGACGGTCGGAAACTCGAACTCGGAGATAACGATGCGGTTCCTCCCGGGCTCGAGCGGGAGCGCGCTGACGAGGCTGCTCACTCCTTGCGAGACGGAGGTGATCACCGCCACCTCTTCGGGAGCGGCCCCGATCAAATGCGCGAACGAAGCCCGGGCCGCATCCGCCCGTTCCACCCAGTGCTCCCACACGGCGCCGTGCTCGTCCCACCCGGCGAGGTACTCCTCGTAGGCATTTCGGACGTCGATCGAGAGCGCGCCTTGAGAGCAGGAGTTGACATACGTCGTGTGCTCGAAGATCGGAAACCGGCCTCGCACCGCTGCGCCGACTCCTTGTACCGGTCTGTTGCTTGGCGTCGCCTTCATCGACCCAGGTACGCCTTTCGCAGCTCCTCGTGCTGGAGGAGCTCGGACGCCCTTCCTTCCAGCACGATGCGCCCCGTCGAGAGGACATACCCGCGATCCGCGATCGAGAGGGAGACGTTCGCGTTCTGCTCGACGACGAGGAGCGCGACGCCCGCGTCGTGCACCTGCTGGATGATCTCGAAGCTCCGCTCGACGAGGATGGGGGCCAACCCCATCGAGGGCTCGTCCATCAGCAACAGCTTGGGTCGGGCCATCAGCGCTCGCCCCATCGCCACCATCTGCTGCTCGCCGCCGGAGAGCGTCCCCGCGAGCTGCTTGCGACGCTCCGAGAGCAGCGGGAAGAGCGAGTAGACGCGCTCGAGGTCCCCGGAGAGGTCGGCACGCGGCCTCAGATATGCACCCATCTCCAAGTTCTCGAGCACGGTCATCGGGCCGAACAGCCTGCGGTTCTCGGGGACGATCGCCATGCCGCGCTCGATCCTTTGTGACGTCGCAAGCCTCGTGACGTCCTCGCCGTTCAGCACGATCGATCCCGTGCGCGGCGGCACGAGCCCGAGCACGGTCTTCAGCGTCGTCGACTTGCCGGAGGCGTTTCCGCCGAGAAGGCAGACCAGCTCCCCCTCTCCCACTTCCAGATTGACGTCCTGGAGGATGTGCATCTGCCCGTAGTAGGTGTTGATGCCGTCGAGCCGGAGCAGCGGCTCGGGCTTTCCGTTGGTCGTGCTCACTTCCGCTCCGTCGCCGCCGACGTCCCCAGGTACGCCTCGACGACACGGGGATCGGTCGCCACCTCGCCGAAGGTCCCTTCCGCGATCTTGATGCCGTGGTCGAGCGCGACGACGCGGTCCGAGATGCCCTCGACGACGTGCATGTCGTGCTCGATCACGAGGATCGTGTAGCCGCCCTCCTCGCGGAGTCGGCCGATGAGCTCGGTCATCTCGTGCGTCTCGACCGGGTTCATGCCAGCGGCCGGCTCGTCGAGCAGGAGCAGCCGTGGCTTGGCCGCGGTCGCGCGCGCGATCTCGAGCCGCCGGCGATTCGCGTAGGAGAGGCTGTAGGCGGGTTGCCGCCAGCGGTAGCCGACCAGCCGGTCGCCGAAGAAGGCGAGTCGTTCCTCGGCGAGCTGCTCGATCTCGCGCTCCTCACGCCGCATGCCCGGCGTGCGGAGAACGGAGCGCAAGACGCCTGCGCGCGTGTGGCCGTAGGCCGCGGTCATCACGTTCTCCTTCACCGTCATGTTCAGAAACAAGCGGAGCGTCTGAAAGGTGCGCGCGATGCCACGGCGCGCGATTTGATGTGGATCGAGGCCGAGGATCGATTTCCCCTCGAACAGGATCTCTCCCGCCTCGGGTGGATAGACGCCCGTGATCACGTTGAAAAGCGTTGTCTTGCCGGCCCCGTTGGGGCCGATGACGCTGACCACCTCGCCCTCACCGACGACGAGGTCGAGCCCGTCCAGGCATCTGACACCCCCGAACGCGAGCGAGAGGCCCTGCACTTCGAGCAGCGGCATTCGCTCCTCAGCGCTCACATGATCTCCACGCGCTGCTTGCCGAAGAGGCCCTCCGGCCGGTAGGCCATCAGCCCGACGAGCATGCCGCCGATCAAGACGAAGCGCGCGACGGCAGGCTGCGCGACCAGGATGTTCGCCCACACACAGGCGGCGAGATACAGCACCGGGACGAGCCCGACCAAACGCCAGAGGTGGCTGCGGACGAGCGTCAACCCGAGGATCGACGCGACCAGCCCGATGTAGGCCAGCCTCCCCAGCCATCCCGTCGGCAGGCCGTCGCCAGTGAGGATGTTCTGGGGTAGAAGCACCCATGAGTCGACGAGCCGGTCGATGCGCGAATCGCCGAAGTTGGCTCCCCCGACGAGTGAAGGCCGCGCCTCCTCGGCGATCTCGTGCACGGCGAAGCCGAAGATGACGGTGGCGCCGAGCACGGCGATCGGCTGCCACCATGGCCTGAGAAGGGCGAGGAGCGCGATCGCGATCACGCCGTAGAAGATCCAGCTCGCGTTGTCCGCGTCGTTCAGCGCCTCGAGCACGCCGTTGATCAGCACCGCGCCCACCGTCACGCCAACCAGGCTGCCCGCGCCGCCGAGGACGACCATCGCGTACAGGGTGATCAGCAGCACCAGGTCGAAGTTCGCGGGGAACACCGCGCCCTGCACCGGAGCGTAGATCGCCCCGGCAACGCCCGCGATGCCCGCGCCAACGGCGAACCCCATCAACTTCAGGCGGCTCACGGGCATCGTCATCAGCTCAGCCGCCAGCTCGTCTTCGCGAAGCGCTCTCCAGGCCCGCCCCGTTCGCGACTGGTTCAGCAGGTACAGAAAGGAGACGATCGCGACGAACGCGATGAGCGCCACGTAGAAGTAGGCGTCGAGCGACGTGACCTGGCGTCCGAAGAACTGGAGTGGATAGATGTCCGAGATCCCGTTCGGCCCGCGCGACCACGAGGCGTTGATGAGGACGACCAGCCAGAGCTGGAGGAAGAACAGCGTCACGATTGCCAGGTAGTCGCCGACGAGCCGGCGAGACGGAAGCCCGACGAGGAAGCCGCTGACCGCGACGGCAACCGCGATGACTGGAATGGCGATCGCCGCGTCCCAGTAGCGGCCCGCGTACTCGGATGCGACCGCCGCGTACAGGTAGGCGCCGATCCCGAAGAAGGCGACGTAACCCAGGTCGAGGAGGCCCACCCACCCGACGGCTACGTTCAGGCCGAGCGCAAGCAGCACAAAGATGACCGTGTCGATCCCGACCTGCATCAGGTACTGCGAGTTGACGAAGAGCGGGAAGACCGCGAACGGGACGACGAGCGCGACGAGCTTGACGGCCGCGGGTACGCGCTCGATGGCGTCCTGCGCTCGGCCCAGGGGCGAGCGGGCGCGACGCTCCTCCGCGCTCGCGACCCACTCGTCGACGCCGATCCGCGGCTGCTCGGGACCTTCGTTCAGGCTCATGGGCCGGTCTCCTGCCCATGAGCGGGGAGGGGTGTGGGG
>JALZOK010000058.1:0-2842 GCA_030857225.1 Actinomycetota bacterium | reverse complement strand
CCCCCCCCCCCCCCCCCCCCCCCCCCCCCCCCCACGAACGTGAGCCGGAGGCGAACGTTGCTCAAACCTTCTTCACCTCCGGCTTGCCGAAGATCCCCTGCGGCCGCACGATCATGAACACGATCAAGATGAGGAAGACGACGAGGTCGCTGAACGCGCTTCCGAGTCGCCCACGCGTAAGGTCCTCGATGTAGCCGACCGAGAACGCCTCGGAGAGTCCGATGAAGAGGCCGCCGAACATCGCGCCCGGGATCGACCCGATCCCACCAACCACCGCGGCGGTGAACCCCTTCAATCCGTAGCTGAAGCCCATGAAGTGATTGATCGAGCCGAAGACAAGCCCGACGAGGATGCCGGCCGCCCCCGCAAGCGCCGAGCCGATGAAGAACGTCTTCACGATCACCCGGTCGACGTCGATCCCCATCATCGCGGCTGCCTCGCGATCGAACGCCGTCGCCCGCATCGCCTTGCCGAGCTTGGTGCGGGTGACCAGCAGCCAGAGACCGGCCATCATCGCGAACGCCGACGCGATGACGACGATGCGGATGATCCAGATGTTGAGCGGGCCCCAGCTGATTCCGACCTCGACATCGACGAGGTCGAACGTCTCGTAGCTCCGGAAATCGCCGCCGAAGAGCAGCAGCACCGAGTTCTGGAGGAAGAAGGACACGCCGAGAGCGCTGATCAAGGGAGCGATGCGAGGCGCGCGGCGCAGAGGGCGATACGCGAAGCGCTCGATCGCGACGCCGAGAAAGCCGCATCCCACCATCGCGGCGAGGAGCATGAGCACGATCAAGAGCCAGACCGCGACGTTTGGATCCTGCGCCCCACCGAGCCAGGTAATGACGCCGAACCCGATGAACGCCCCCACCATCAGGACGTCGCCGTGAGCCAGGTTGAGGAGCTTCAGGATCCCGTAGATCATCGAGAACCCGAGCGCGACGAGGGCGTAGACGCTCCCCAGCGTCATGCCGTTGACGAGGAGCTGGACGATCTTGTCCCAGTCCACGCGCTGTTTATCTCACAGACGAAGGCCTCGCGACGAGCGGCCCGTCAAGAGGACGGGCCGCTCGATCGCAATACCGCCGTTCTAGCCGACCGGGCTGTAGATCCCGTTCGTGATCTTGTAGAGGATGAACTTCGTCGGCAGCGGGTCCCCCTTCTTCGAGAAACGGAGCGTTCCGCCGAAGATCGACGGAAGGTTCGTGCTGCGAACGAGTCTCGTCACCTCTGACCGGGATGCCGTGCCATCGGCGCAGGCCCTGGCGATGGCGTCCATCGCGGCGAGCCCTGCCATGTACGTCGCCGGCCCGAAGGATCCGAACGTCCTGTTCTTCGAGTACCGGTTGTACTCGCGAATGAGTGCCTTCGCCTTGGGATCGAAGTGCAGGTCGGGCGCGAAGACGGAGACATAGCCGAGCCTCGGCTTGTACTGGGCCGGCGAGTACGCGCCGTCCGTCCCGAAGACGACCGCCTTCTTGCCCTGCTCGCGAAGCTGATTCGAGAGGGTGTTGGCAGCCGTCGCGTTCTGCGTCGCGAACACGACGACGTTCACGTTGTTGTCGACGTTCGCGACGATCGACGAGAAGTCGGTGTCGTCGACCGAGACCGACTCGCGAGAGACGGTCACGTTCCGAGCGCGGAGGCCGCGGGCGATCCCGCTCGCGAGCGGAATGGAGTAATCGTCCTGCGAGTCGATCACGACGACGTTCTTGGCTCCCAGGTTCCCGGCGACGAACGCCACGACCTGCGGACCTTGGATGGCGTCGTTCGGCACGACTCGGAAGAACGTCGTGTACGGACGACCCTTGGTCAGGTCGGTGGCCGTCGCCGAGCCCGAGATCGCTGCCAGCCCTGCCTTCTCGTACAGGTTGCCGCCGACCCTGACGGCCTGGCTCTCGGACGGGCCGATGATCGCCATGATCTTGCGGTCGGCAACGAATCGCCGCGCGACCGTACGCGCGACGGGCGCCTTCAGCTGCGTGTCGCCCCCCGAGACCTTGAACCGCGTTTTGTTCGCCCTGTTGTACTTCTGCACCCCGAAGCGGAGCCACGAGATCTGCTCCTGGCCGAGGAACGCGACCGGGCCGGTTAGCGGACCGACGAAGCCGAGTGAGACGTTCGTGCACGCGGCCAGCTGCGCCGATGTCGCCGTCGCCTCGGACTTCGCCAGAGCGGACGTCACCAGCACCGCCGCAGCAAGCAGCCCCAGCGAGGCTGCGATGAGACCTTTCCTCATTTGCCCTCCTCTTGCATCGTTTCTTCTTTCTGTCTGACGTAGGCAGGGCGGCGTTGTTGCCTGGCTCACACCCTGCAAACAAGTCGTAACGGCACAACACACCGCGTTCGAGGCGCGCTGTCAATTCCGAGACGCTTGACCGGTAGAGCCTACTGCGTTTCCTCGTACGGCGGCTTTGTCGAACCCGAGTTGGTTCGCCGCGTCTAGCGCACGATGGCCCTCCGCGAGGGCGCGCAGCAGCAGGACTTTCGCCGCCCAAGTCGTCGGCCTCTCCTTAGATGTCCTCTCCGACCATGTCACGAACGGGCGGTCGTAGCCACGGGCGGGATGACAGGCCGCGTAAATCCACGACGACTGACGGACATGTCTCAGAAGGACTGAATCCAGCGTGAGCCGCCGCAGTTCCAGGCAATCCGTGGTCGATCCAAAAGCCCGGGTCTGACCCTGGGCATGTCCGTTCGCGGTAGGTGGACGTGCGACGATTCTGCGCCAAGTTGTCCACAGCGCTCAACGAGATGGAGATGAGAAGGGCGGCGTCGTCCGCCGCCCCTTCTCGAAGCTCCGAAGCCGGTTCTTGATTGCCGTCAGTCCCCAGCCGGGAGT
>JALZOK010000111.1 GCA_030857225.1 Actinomycetota bacterium | reverse complement strand
CGCGTGGTCGGACGACAACTTCCAGAAGGCTCTGCGAAACACGCTGATCTTCACGCTTGCGTCCCAGGCGATCGTGCTCGTCGGTGCCGCAATTCTCTCCCATTATCTGATCCGCGACTTCCGCGGGAAGTGGTTCATCCGCCTCTTGATCATCCTGCCGTGGGCGGCTCCGGTCGCACTCGGAACGATCGGCTGGCTCTGGATCTTCGACTCGCTCTTCAGCGTGATCAACTGGACGCTGGGTCACGCCCTCGGGGTCGTCGACCCGGCGGATCCGCCGCAGTGGCTCGGTCGGCCGAATCTCGCGCTCCTCGCCGTGATCGTCGTCCATGCCTGGCGCATCCTGCCCTTCGCGATCATCATCTTCCTCGCCGGCCTGGCCTCGATTCCGTCCGAGGTGGACGATGCGGCCAAGATCGACGGTGCGACGGGCATCAAGAAGCTGTTCTACGTCACGCTGCCGCTCCAGCTGCCGATCGCGCTCGTCGCACTCCTCTTCGGCATCGTCTTCACCGCCTCTGACTTCGCCGTCGTCTACGTGCTCACGCAGGGCGGGCCGTTCAACTCGACGCAGATGCTCACCACCTGGTCGTTCCAGATCGGGATCAACTCCGGCTCGCTCGGCGAAGGGGCGGCGATCTCCCTCTACCTCTTCCCGCTGCTCGCCGTCGTGAGCATCGCGATGCTCTTCTTCGCGAAGAGGGCGCAGGTGTCGTGAAGGCCGGCCGGGCAAGAGCGGGGCGGCGCGGCCTCCCGACGTACCTCGTGCTGGGGCCGTTCGCGATCCTGCTCGCGTTCCCGTTCTACTGGATGCTCGTGACGATGTTCAAGGAGGACCTCGACCTCTACAACGCCGAGAACGTCCCTTACGTCTACAACCCCATCCAGTGGAAGTTCTGGGAGTCGGCGACGACGAAGCACGTCGAGTTCCTCTTCACGGACACCAGGTACACCGACTGGATCGTCAATACCACGCTCGTGGGGGCGGTCGTAGTGGCCATCACGCTCGTGATCTCGCTGCCGGCGGGCTACGCGCTGGCGCGGCTGTCCGGGAGCTGGGGGCAGACGGCCGGGATAGGCATCTTCCTCGTCTACCTGATCCCGCCGACCCTGCTCTTCCTGCCGCTCTCTCCGCTCGTTGCGAGGCTCGGGCTCCAGAACTCGCTGCTCTCGCTCATCCTCGTCTACCCGTCCTTCACCATCCCGTTCTCGACCTGGTTGCTGATGGGTTTCTTCAAGACGATTCCCCAGGAGCTCGAGGATGCCGCCCTGGTCGACGGCTGCTCGCGGATCAAGGCGCTCCTACGGATCGTCTTCCCGATCTCCCTCCCGGGGATCCTGACCGTCGTCATCTTCGCGTTCTCCCTCTGCGTCAATGAGTTCATCTACGCGTTCACCTTCATCTCGTCCTCTGAGAGTCGAACGATCTCGTCCGGCGTTCCCAGCGAGCTCATTCGTGGCGACGTCTTCTTCTGGCAGTCCTTGATGGCCGCGACGCTCATTCCGAGCATCGTGCTCGCCCTGCTCTACAACGCGTTCCTCGACCGATTCATCAAGGGGTTTACAGGCGGCGCCTTCAGGTAGAGAATCGACGTGAGAGAAAGGAGTACCCGTGACGAACCTATCGGACGAGCTTCAGGGCGGGAGGTCACCATTGACCCGGGAAGACCTACTGAAACGGGCAGGTGCGGCTGCGTTCGCAGTCAGCATGTTCGGTGCCCTACCGGATAAGGCCCTTGGCTTCTACGGACCGCTCAAGTATCAGAACAAACAGCTCTCCGGTGAGCTGAAGATCCTGCAGTGGACGCACTTCGTGCCGTCCTACGACCAGTGGCTCGACAACACCTATCTCAAGCAGTGGGGCGAGAAGAACGACGTCGACGTCAAGATCGACCACATCAGCGCCACGTTCCTCTTCAGCACGGCGTCGTCCGAGGTCGCCGCGCAGAGCGGCCACGACCTTTTCCAGTTCATCTCCCCGCCGTCGTCGTTCCAGAAGCAAGTCCTTCCGGTGAACGACATCGTTCAGGAGGTCTCGAAGAAGATCGGCCCGATGACGAAGGTGGGCCGGCGGAGCACGTACAACCCAAGGACGAAGAAGTTCTTCGGCTTTCCCGACAACTACGCCCCGGACCCGGTGCAGTACCGGAGGAGCATCCTCGCCGAGGCCGGCGTGAGCCTGAAAACCTGGGAAGACGTGCGCAAGGGCGCCCCCAAGCTGAAGGCCGCAGGGCACCCGGTCGGCCTCGGCATGTCGAACGAGCTCGACTCGAACATGTTCTTGATGTCACTCCTCTACTGCTACGGGGGCTTCCTCCAAAGCGAGGACAACAAGATCGTCTTCAACCAGGGCTCGAACCGCAAAGGCGCGATCGAGGCGCTCGAGTTGATGCGCGACATCTACCGGAACGGCATGTCCGACGAGGTCTTCGCCTGGACCATCTCCTCCAACAACCAAGCCTTCCTCGCGGGCCGGCTGTCCATGGCGCTAAACGCGATCTCGATCGCCCGCTCGGCGGAAAACTCGGGCAACACCGCCCTCTCCGACGACACGTGGATCGCCTCCATCCCACGCGGCCCCGTGATGCGGCTCGGAAACGAGCATGTGATGGGCGTCTACGTCATCTGGAAGTTCGCCAAGAACAAGGAGGCGGCGAAGCAGTTCCTCGTCGACCAGCAACTCGGGTACAGACAGCACTTCGTGCGTAGCGAGTACTACAACTTCCCCGCGTGGACCGGTGCGATCAAGGGCGGCTTCAAGAGCATTCGTGCGATGACGAAGCAGGACACGCACAAGCCGCGCGGCAAGTACACGATCCTGACCACCATCGCCGAGAAGTACACGACCAACGTCGGTCATCCCGGCAACTCGAACGCGGCCATCGACGAGATCTTCAACCGGTACCTGATTCCACAGATGTTCGCCGAGGTGGCCCAGGGCAAGGCGAGCCCCGCCGACGCGGTTCGGGACTTCACCAGGGAGGCTCAGAGCATCTATCGCAAGTGGCAGGCGCAGGGCCTCGTGTAACAAATCGCCCTGCGTTCGATAGGCCAAGGGCCCCGCGTTGCGGGGCCCTTGGCGTCAGAGCCGGACGACGGCCTTCGCGCCGCTCCCCTGGGCAGCCCACGCGGCGCCGACCTCGTCGAGAGAGAACGTCTCGACGTCGATCGTGATCCGACCGGCGGCGACGTGCTCGGCCACGTCGAGATATGCCTGCCGGCGCTCGTCGGCCGAGAGAGCGAAGTTCGAATGGCCGAGGATGGAGAGACGCTTTCCCCGGACGCTCGCAGAGGGGAAGGTTGCCTCCGGCCCGGCCGACTGCCCGAGGTGGACGATCCGAGCCCCGGGCGCAGCAGCCTCGACGGCCTCCTGGACCGGGTCACCCCACAACGCGTCGACTACGAGCGTCGGCCCGTCGCCTCCCGCCTCCTCGCGCAAACGCTCGGACAACCCGTCTCCGTCGAGCGACACGGTCGCATCGGCTCCGAGCTCGCGAGCACGCTCGAGCCGATCCGGATCGCGACCGACGGCGACGACTCGTTCGGCTCCCAGCAGGCGAGCGACCTGGACGGCGATCGTGCCCACGCATCCCGTCGCTCCGAGGACGACCACGCGATCGTCGGGGCGAACCGGAGCCCGCTCGGCGAGAGGCAGCCAGCCGGCGATCCCCGCGATCCCACACGCGGCGGCGACCGCATCGTCGAGACCGTCCGGGACGGAAACGGCGAGCTCAGCGGGGAACTCGGCGCGCTCGCTGAGGAATCCGTCGCGACCGATTCCCCGGCCCTCTCCGAAGAGGTACACGCGCTCGCCGTCAAGACGTCCGACCGCCTCGCAACCCGGCACGTACGGGAGAGGCGGATGACCGCCGTAGAAGCGTCCGGCTGCGACGGCAAGGTCGAGGGGATTGAGCGCGGCCGCGACAATCTCGATCGCGCCCCCGCCCTGCACGTCGACGGCCTCAGGCGGTTTTCCGATACCGGCGACCTGTGCGGCGCGCATCGACTCGATCTTACGGAGAAAGGAACCCGCGCAGCCTGTCGACCGCATCGAGCAGGAGCCACGGCGGAAGCGTTTCCGCCGCACGGCGCGCGAGTGACGCCGCAAACCCCGGCAGCGCGCCCGCATCCTCGGCATCGTCGACCGCGCGCTCGAGCCCGTCCCGCACGGCACGCTCGGCGTCATCTCGCGAGAGTCCCTGCTCGCGAGCGAACGCCTCGAGCGAAGCCTCGTCCTTCACGGCGATGACGAGATCCTCGCGTGACACATCGAGCTCGCACGCAGCGCCGTCGAGCGCGGAAAGGACGATCTGCTCGAGTATTGCCTGCGGATCGTGCGGATCGCGCCACTCGCGTGAGACGCACGGATCGGCGACGGGCGTCGGCTCGAAGGATGCGCCACCGAGTGCCAGGTAGGGCACGAGCACGACCGCCACCGCCCCGAGGGCCACAAGAACAGGAAGCGCGCGGCTCATGTCGACGTGCCCCGAATCAGCGTCGCCGGGACGAGCGCGCCGAGCGCAAGCGCGGCGGCAAGCAGAAAGGAGCCCGAGAACGCGTTCGTGATCGCGCGCTGGAGCTGTTCCCGAAGCGCTGAGAGCAGCGCTCGGTACTCGTCGCTGTCGGGCCGGTCGTCGAACGCCGTCGTGACATCCGGAAGCTCGCCCTTTCGCTCCGCGGCGCGTACCTCGTCGAGCACGTCTTGCGCCAGGCGCAGCTTGTCGATGGCCGGGATACGGCTGTCCAGCACCTCCGCGGCCCCCGCTCGCACCGCCTCGGCCTGGTTGCGATCGAGAGCAGCCGTCAGCACCGGGGTCAGCAGGAGCAGTCCGAGTACGACCCCTGCGTGCCGCGCGGCAAGCGTCCAGCCGCCGTGGACGATCCGATCTCCCCGATTGACCGCGTGCCCGGTGAGCGCCCCTAGCGCAAGGCCGATGCCCGCCCCGACCAGGAGTTGCGGCGCGAGCGTCCACGCCCAACCTGCTCGCGGGAGGAAGGCAAGGCCTGCAAGTCCACCCGCGACGAGGACGATGCCGCTCGTGACCCGCACGCGGAGACTCTCGAGATGCGGCGCGACGCGACCGGCCGCCACGGCGGCCAAAGGCATGGTTGTTACCACCAGACCCGCCGCCGCCGGGGACATCCTCCAGCCCTCGACGAGCAACAGCACCAAGAGGAAGAGGGCGGCCACCAGGCCACCGGAGAGGAGGAGCAAGGCGGCGTTCGCGTTGAGCTGCGGCCGCCCTGCGGACGTCACTTGTGGACGGACATGTATCCCCCTCAGCACCGCCAGCGGCAAGATCGCCAGCGGGACTTGTACGAGGAAGATCGACTCCCAACCTGCCAGCTCGGTGAGAATTCCTCCGGCCGCGGGACCGATTGCCGCTCCCAGGATGCCGGCACCCACCCACACCCGAGCGGCCCGAGCGCCGTTCTCGGTCGTCTCGGACAGCAGTCCGAGCGCAGCTGTGACGAGCAACGCAGCGCCCACGGCTTGCACACCGCGAGCTCCGACCAGCACTTCGAATGAGGGCGCCAGACCGCAGACGAGCGAGGCCAGTGCAAAAACGATCGTCCCCGCCGTGAACGCTGCGCTCGGCCGTCGGCGCGCGATGAGCGCGGCCGGTAGTGCGACGAGCGCGAGCGCGAGGTTGAAGGACGTGAGCACCCAGGCCACGGTGGCGACGTCGACGTCGAACTCCCGGAGGATGTCGGGAAGCGCGAGGGTGACGATCGACGAGTCAGCGAGCGCGAGCCCGATCGCGAGACCGACCAGCCCCGAGCGCATGGCAACGAGTCTAAGAGATGCGTGATCATCGGGACTCACGCGCGGCCGGTGGCGGTCCCACCGAGCCTTGGCGACTCGTGTCCTCGTCATCAGAGAACGATCCACTCGTCGCCGATGCGCGAAGTACTCGAGGTGTAACTTTCACACGCGAGGGGCACTCGCGATCCCGACCACGTAGGAGGACTTTGCATGCGCAAGCTTTCACTTCTGATCACGATCCTGGCGCTGATGCTTGCCGTGTTCGCGCTCGCCGGTTGCGGCAGCGACGATGACGACGAGGCAGCAAGTGACGATGTCACCGTCGAGTTGAGCGAGGTCGACGGGTCCGGGCAGACCGGAACCGCGACACTCACCAGCGACGGCGAGATGACGCTCGTCTCCATCCAGATCGACGGCGATCCGGTCTCCGACTCGCAGCCGGCGCATATCCACGAGGGCAACTGCGGCGACGAGTTGAACCCGGAACCCCTCTACGGGCTCCCGAACGTCGCTGGCGGCAGCTCCGAAGCCTCGGTCGAGGCCTCGGTCGACACGCTAACTGGCGACGACGACTACGCCATCAACTTGCACATGTCAGATGACGACCTCGAGACCTACACGTCCTGCGGGAACATCGACTGACGCTCTCTTTCCGCAGTCCAGGGATCCGCTAGCGCGGATCCCTTGACGCGAAGATCCCTGAAGG
>JALZOK010000057.1 GCA_030857225.1 Actinomycetota bacterium | reverse complement strand
GAAGGCAAGAGCCGCCGCGAAGCGACCCGCTGCCTCAAGCGCTACCTCGCCCGCAGCCTCTACCGGCTACTCGAACACGGACCACCACTACCAACTTGACAAACATAGAAGCATCGCTGGCCCAGGTGAGCACCGCGCCGCTGCGTAGGTTGCGCGTTCGACCTCCTGGCGTGATCCTCGCGTCTTGAGTCAGAAGGCCCAGGTGGATGCGGCCCACGTCTCGTTATCGTCGAAGTACCGTGACACCGCCTCCTCCCCGCCGACCCAACGGTTGGACCGACGCGATCGTCGAAGCGGGGGCGATCGGCGCGATCATGTACGTCGACGGTGAAGTCGAGTGCGCGGGCTTCGCGAACCTGGAGACGCGTGACCCGATGACGCCGGAACACCGCACGTGGGTCGGCAGCATCGACAAGACGTACATGGCGCTCGTCGCCGTCACACTATTCGACGATCTCGATGTCCCAGCGGCGCGTTGGCTACCGCAACTCGACGAGCGGATCACCCTCTGGCACCTGCTCTCGCACCGCAGCGGCCTCTTCGACTACATGTGGGACGGCGAAACGTACGAGCAGCTTGCGTTCGGCCCGCCAGCGCTCTCGACCCCGGAAACGTTCCTAGAGGCGGCGCTTCGATACCCCTTGCAGAACTTCGGCGAGCTGTCGTACTCCAGCTCGAACTACGCCGCGATCGACCTCATCCTGGAGCGCGAGACCGGCCGTCCACTTGGCGGTTTGCTTCGCGAGCACGTCTTCGAGCCATACGGCCTCTCACGCACGACGTTCCATGTGGGACTCGAGCCGCCGCCGGATGTCGCGCATGGCTACGCCTTGAAGGGCGGCACGTTCCCGGCGGTCGAGAGCCCGCGTGACGTGTCGCGCTACTGGATTGATCGCGCAGTGGCCGCCGACGTTCACGACCTTGCGTCGTTCTTCCGACAGCTCTTCCGAACTCATCCAGAGATGGTCGAACGCGGCCTCGGCGTTCGCGCGTATGACCACCCGCGCGGCACAGCGTACGGCCACGGCGGCGCGATGGCTGGCTACACCGTCCAGCTACGCGCGACGCGCGACGGAGACCATGTCGTCATCGCTGTCGCGAACTCGCATAGCTTTCCAGTGATTCGCGCGGTCGTCACCGCCGTGCAGGAACTCTTCTAGCGCCGTCCGCAAGTTGCCGCTCGGGTGACGGCAGGAGTGGTCAGATACGTTGGATGCCGTCGCCGCGGCTCCAGAGCATCACACCGCTACGATCCGCGCGGGTGTGACTTGGTGCGACCGCAGCGCAAACACGACGAGGGTCTCATCGGCACCTCAATGCCGTCAACTCCCCGCCGGTGGTGCACGAGAATCCATGAATGCGTGAATTCGGCCCGCTCGCAACGCAAAAATATGCCAAATGAAATGGGACCTTGATGACGAAGAAGAGCACCTCGCCGGAGGGCGAGTCTCCCTCCCAGCTCATTGATGCGAGAATCAGGGAACTAGGAGATTGGCGAGGAGAGACCCTGGCCCGGGTTCGTGCTCTCATCAAGAAAGCCGACCCCGAAGTGGTCGAGGAGTGGAAGTGGAGAGGAGTGCCGGTCTGGTCTCACGACGGACTGATCTGCACCGGCGAGACATACAAGGGTGTGGTGAAGCTGACATTCTCCAAGGGCGCTTCTCTGGAGGACCCGTCAGGGCTCTTCAACTCCAGCCTCGAGGGCAACACCAGGCGTGCGATCGACCTTCACGAGAAGGACAGAATCGATGAGAAGGCCTTTGTGGCTCTGATTCGGGCCGCAGTGACACTTAACAAATCAGCACGCAGTCAGCGCTGAGAATCGCACCGCGGACGGAGCGCCGGTCGTCCTTGGGATCGCACCGACTGCCCGAGGAAGGCATCGTCGTCCCGCTCCACCGGCTTGGGACACCCGCCGAGGTCGCTCGCGCCGTCGTCTATGTCGTCGAAAGCGACTTCATGACCGGCGGGGTCGTCAGCGTGGACGGCGGAATCACCAGCGGCTACTAGATCGGCGCCAACGAGGCGAGCTGGGAGGATCTCCAGGCCGTGCTCGGCGCGCGTGGCGATCCGTCCAGATGCCAGTGCCAGCGATACAAGATGCAGCCTCGGGAGTCTTGGGCCTCGGTTGGCGCCGAGGAGCTAGCCTTCCGGCTCCGCACGCAGACTGACTGCGGGCACCCGGAGTCGAGCACGACGAGCGGCCTCGTCGCCTCCCTCGACCGAGAGCCCGTCGGCCGAGGACAAGTCCGACGAGAGCGTCTGGGCCGTGACCTGCTTCGTCACACGCGCGCGCTTCCGCCGCCGCGGCATCAGCCGTGCGCTCGCGCGCGCCGCCGTCGACTTCGCTCGGGAGCGTGGCGCTCGAGCGCTCGAGGGCTACCCGATGATCACGCAGCCCGGGCAGGAGATCGCCTGGGGAGAGCTCCATGTCGGCAGCCGCAGCATCTTCGAGGCCGCCGGCTTCAAGGAGGTCAGTCATCCGACCCTCCGCCGGGTCGTTATGCGCATCGCTCAAGGGGCCGGGCCTCCGCCAGGCCCGAGTCTCGGCTGATCCGTTTCCGGACCTCCGCCGCAATCGCCCGCGTGCGGGCCGTCGCGGTGGTCGCCGTGGGCAGTTACTGGTTCGTGCGCCCTCAGATGTCCGCAAGCGATGACCGGTCGAGCCGAGCGTTCGACATCTCGCTGGTTGACTTGATCGAGACCGCGCTCATCGCGGCCACGAACGCGTTCGATGGGTCGCAGGAAGGACGCAAGGTCGTCTGACGATGGCGCTGTTGAGCGGATCTTCGCTTCTGTCGACGATTCCACGCCTCCACTCATTCTCCCCAGGTGCTGACGAGCTCCTCGACACTACGACTCCTCCTCGACACTACGGCGTAACCCACGCGCGGCGGGCGCCTTCCTAGGGTCGCCGCGAACGACCACTGCGGGCGCCGCCGCCCGCCTTCCGAGGAGGAAACAGAGAATGAAGAGATCGAGCAGGAAGCTCCCACTTGCTATTGCATTCGTCGCCGTCGTCGTAACCGCGTTCGCCACCGCCGGTCAGGCGCGTGAGTCCGAGAAGGCGCTGCATGGAGAGCCGATCGTCATCGCCCACCGCGGCGCGAGCGGGTACCGGCCGGAGCACACACTCCCGGCCTACAAGCTCGCGATCGACATGGGCGCCGACTACATCGAGCCCGACCTCGTTTCGACGAAGGACGGCGTGCTCGTCGCGCGTCACGAGAACGAGATCTCGGGCACGACCGACGTCGCATCGCATCCGGAGTTCGCGACCCGGTTCACGACGAAGACGATCGACGGCGTGCCGGTCAGCGGTTGGTTCACCGAGGACTTCACGCTGACCGAGCTGAGGACCCTGCGCGCGAAGAAGCGCATCCCCGCCCTACGCCCGACGAACGCCGCCTTCGACGGCCTGTCCCAGGTGCCGACGCTGCAAGAGGTAATCGATCTCGCGAAGGCCTACGGCGTCGGGATCTATCCGGAGACGAAGCATCCGACGTTCTTCGACTCGATCGGCCTGTCGCTGGAGGAGCCGCTCGTGAGCACGCTCCGCGCAAACGGATGGGACAGGAAGAAAGCACCGGTGTTCATCCAGTCGTTCGAGGTCTCGAACCTCAAGGTCCTGAATCGGATGACGGACGTGCCGCTCGTGCAGCTGATCAACGCAACGGGCAAGCCATACGACTTCGTCGTCTCAGGCGACCCGCGCACCTACGCCGACCTCGCGTCGCCGACTGGGCTGAAGGAGATCTCGCGCTACGCGGACGGGGTCGGCCCGAACACGGCTTGGATCGTGCCGACCTCTGGGAACGTGGCGCAGGCTCCGACGAGCTTCGTGCCGAACGCGCACCGCGAGAGGCTCGTCGTGCATCCGTGGACGTTCCGGCGTGAGAACACCTTCCTGCCCGAGCAGTACCGCGAGGGGAACCCGGCGCATCCGTTGTACCTCGCCGCCGCCGGCAACCTGCCGGGCTGGCTTGCGCTGTTCTACGAGCTTGGTGTCGACGGCGTCTTCACCGACAATCCGGACACGGGTGTTGCCGTACGCGAGGAAGTCTTCGTCGACCGTAAGGGGAAGCAAGACGACTAGAACGTCTCAGGGTGCGGCCTTACCTGCTGCAGACGTGAGCAAGAACCAGGTCTAGCGGCCGGGGCACTTGGGAGAGATCAAGCGCGTCGACGAGCAGGCCCGCGTAGCGGCTCTTTCGGCGGCCGCCGCTGCCCATCCAGCGCCGAAGCTGCTCCTCAGTGGTCCGTCCTTGCCAGGCAGGCTGCTTCTGGAGGGTGCGGAACGATCCAAGGTCTCCCTGAGTCTCGGCGACCTGCTCCACGGACCAGGCGCCGAGAGCGCGGATCAACTCCTCCTCCAGATCTCTTACGCACACGTAGAAACCCAGCCGTTCCATCTCGGCGCGCGTGAGGTCGACGCCGAGGCCGGCTCGCTCGAGACCGCGCCGGAAGTCGCCCTCCTCTCCCGCGTCGCAGAGACCCGCCAGCCGGACGTCGAGCCCACCGGGGCCGAACAGCTCGAGGAATCTTCCTATGGACTGCGCACCCCCGATCGGCACGACGGCGATGCCCTCAGCGTCGAGGTTCCGGCCACGGCGCTCAGCGAGCGTTTCGAGGGCGTATTGGTCGCTGACCCCCTCGACGAGCACTACTGCTCGCGGGCGCAGCGTGTCCACGTCTGCATCTTCCCAGCACTCGGGGAACCGCCTTGGCTTGACGAGCGGTGAGCCGAGGCGTCACGCTTGAGGCTGTGCTCCGCGTTCTCGCTCTTCCGCTCGTGGTCGTCGCGCTGCAGCCGTTCGACTCGTCCGTCGAACCGCTGCCCGCGCCCGTTCGTGCAAGCCTCGAGGGTCGCTTCTGGCAACCGGGCTGCCCCGTGCCTCTCTCGGGGCTCCGCCTGCTCACTGTCTCCCAGTTTGGCTTCGACGGCCGTGTGCACGAGGGTCAGCTCGTCGTAAACCGAGACGTCGCGGCTCCGCTCGCGAAGGTATTCCGGCGACTCTACGAGTTGAGGTTCCCGATTCGGCACATGCGGCTCGGCCACGCGTACGGCCCCAGGCGCGCATTTCCGGCCGACGGCGACGTCAGCGGTTCGTTCGAGTGCCGCCAGGCCGTTCCCTCGCCGTGCACGGGCGGAACGGCGAGTGGCAACTGGTCGAACCACGCCTACGGCCATGCGATCGACCTCAATCCCGTGGAGAACCCGTACGTCGGCTGCGGTCGCACACGTGACCCGACGCGCGCGAAGTATCTCGATCGCTCCCGCCTCCGCAAGGGGATGGTGACGCCCGCGGTCGTCCGAGCCTTCCGCTCGATCGGCTGGGGTTGGGGCGGAGACTGGAGCGGTGACACGAAGGACTACATGCACTTCTCCACGACCGGGCACTAGCTTCATCTCTTCAGCGGCCCCGTCGCGCGCCATAGGCTGAACCGATGCGCTCTGTGTTGCGGCACCCCGCGCGGGCCGCGCTCGCGGGTGCGCTCGCGATCGCGTTCTCGGCAATTCTCTACCGCACCTCCGACGTCTCGCCGGAGACGGGCGCGTTCTTCCGCTGCGCCTACGCGCTCCCGGTCCTCTGGGTGCTCGTTCGGCTCGAGGAGCGCCGTCTCGGCCCCAGGCCGCGACAGCTGCGGCTGACGGCGTGGGTCGCCGGTGCGTTCTTCGCCGCAGACCTGCTCCTCTGGCATCACGCGATCGAGGCGGTCGGCGCCGGCCTCGCCACCGTGATGGGAAACACGCAGGTTGTCCTCGTCGGTCTGATCGCCTGGGTTCTCCTCCGCGAGCGACCAGGCCCGGCTGCACTCGCGGCGATCCCGATTGCGATGATCGGCGTCGTCCTCATCTCGGGTGCGCTCGAGGAGGGCGCGTACGGAGACAACCCTCCGCTCGGTGCCGTCCTCGGCCTCCTCACCGCGATCGCCTACTCGGGCTTTCTGCTCACCCTGCGCCACGGGGCGGGCGACCTGCGGCGGGTGGCCGGACCCCTCTTCGACGCCACGCTCGCCTCGATGGTGCTCATCCTGCCCGTCGGATTGGCATCAGGTGACCTCGACTTCACGCCGGGGCTCGAGTCGCATCTGTGGCTGATCGTGCTCGCGCTGAGTTCGCAAGTGCTTGGCTGGCTGCTCATCACCGTCTCGCTCCCGCGCCTGCCGGCGGTGGGCACATCGCTGATCCTGACTCTGCAGCCGGTTGCCACGGTCGCGCTCGCCGCGATCCTGCTCGGGGAAGATCCCTCGCGGCTCCAGCTCCTCGGAGCGGCCGCGATCCTCGCGGGACTGATCGTGGCGAGCACCGGCCGGAGCGCGCGAACACCCGAACCGGTTCTCGAGCGAGCATGAGCGCGCGGCATGCACGGCGACACTCGCGGATCGTGCTGGCATCATCGCGTCAGTGGATTCACCTTCCGAGCTCCTTCGCCAGCACCGCCAGGCGATTATCGACCTGCTCATTCGGCACGGCGCGAATGACGTTCGCGTCTTCGGCTCGGTCGCGCGAGGTGACGACGAAGCCGACAGCGATATTGATCTTCTCGTTGAGCTCCAGGGGGAACGCTCGTCGGGAGGCGAGCTGTTGGCGGCGCTCGAGCTCTCGGAGCTCCTGAGCGCACTCGTCGGCGCGCGGGTAGACGTCGTTACCACGCGTTCGCTCCGTTCCGAAGTCCGTGACCTCGCGCTGGCCGAGGCGGTACCGCTCTGAGCCGGAGAGAAGAGCTCCGTCCGCGTGACATTGTCGCCGCGATCGTGACGATTCGATCGCATGTCGCTGACGGCGAGTTCGACCGCAAGACGTCAATTCTGTCCGAGCAACTCGGTCAACTCGAGGAGACCGCAAACCGTCTGCTCGAACAGTAGTGCCGCAGCACGTTCACCGGGTGCTCTCGACGAAACTCGATCAGGTCACGTTCCGCCCATGACATCGACAAATCTCGCCGACCTCGAAACCCGCCTCTGGTCTGCCGCCGACGAGCTGCGCGCGAACTCGAGCCTGTCGCCGACCGAGTACCGCGGGCCGGTGCTCGGGCTGATCTTCCTCGCGTTCGCCGAGCACCGCTTCGACCAACTCAAGCCCGAGCTCGAGACGAAGGCGACCGAGCGGCGGCCGGTGAGCGCCGAGGACTTTCGGGCACGCGGCGTCCTCTACGTCCCCGACATCGCGCGCCTCTCCTGGCTCGTCGATCTCCCCGAAGGAGAAGACCTCGGGGCGAACGTCGATCTAGCGATGGACGCGATCGAGAAGATCAACGCAGGGTTGCGCGGGGTGCTGCCGCGCGGCTACCAGAAGCTAGAGAAGGGGATTCTCCTCGAGCTCGTCCGCCTCTTCGCGCCGCTGCCGCGGGCCGTCTCCGGCGACGCGTTCGGGCTCATCTACGAGTACTTCCTCGCGAAGTTCGCCGCCAACGAGGGCAGGCTCGGCGGCGAGTTCTTCACGCCGCAGTCGATCGTGCGCCTGATCGTCGAGGTGATCGAGCCGTTCCACGGCAAGGTCTACGACCCCGCCTGCGGCTCGGGCGGGATGTTCGTCCACTGCGCGAAGTTCGTCGCCGGCCACGCAGGCTCGCCGACCCGCGACCTCTCGGTCTACGGGCAGGAGCAGAAGGAGGCGACCGTCCCGCTCGGGCGCATGAACCTCGCGCTGCACGGCCTCTCGGGCGACATCCGCCAGGCGAACAGCTACTACGAGGACCTCCACGACGCGGTCTCGAGCTTCGACTTCGTGATGGCGAATCCGCCCTTCAACGTCGACAAGATCGACAAGACGAAGCTCGAGGGCGACACGCGCCGCTTCCCGTTCGGGTTGCCGCGCCCCGACAACGGGAACTACCTCTGGATCCAGCTCTTTCGCTCGGCGCTGAACGAGACGGGACGCGCCGGCTTCGTGATGGCGAACTCCGCCTCCGACGCGCGCGCGAGCGAGGCCGAGATCCGCCGGCAACTGATCGAGGAGCACTCGATCGACGTGATGATCGCGATCGGCCCGAACTTCTTCTACACCGTCACGCTGCCGGTGACGCTCTGGTTCCTCGACCGCGGCAAGCGCGGCACGCCGCGCGAGGACACGGTCCTCCTTCTCGACGCGCGGAACACGTTCCGGCAAGTCGACCGGGCGCATCGCGACTTCCTGCCCGAGCAGATCGAGCTCCTCGCCAACGTCGTTCGGCTCTATCGCGGCGAAGAGCCCGAAACGGTCGCTGGGAGCGCCGAGCGGATGGGCGAGATCTTTCCCGACCGTGCCTACACCGATGTGCCCGGGCTATGCAAGGTCGCGACCGTGGCCGAGATCGAGGCGCAGGGTTGGAGCCTCAACCCCGGGCGCTACGTCGGCGTCGCCGCTGGCGAGGAGGACGACGGCGACTTCGCCGAGCGGCTCGCAGCGTTGCACGCCGAGTTCACCACGCTGTCGGACGAGGCGGAGGTGCTGCGACGCAAGGTCGATGGCGCCGTGCGGGGGATTCTCGGGGCATGAGCGAATGGCGTTCTGCGACCGTCGCGGAGCTGCAAGCAGTGAAGGTGCTCCTGGTCGAAGACGGAAACCATGGTGAGTACCGGCCACGTCCCTCAGAGTTCGAGCCCGGCGGCACCGCGTTCATCCGAGCCGCGGACCTATCCGACGGGCGCGTCCGTTTCGGTGAGGCGGGAACGATCAACGATGTCGCTCTTGCGCGAATCCGAAAAGGAGTAGGTCAACCCGGTGACATTCTCTTCAGTCACAAGGGGACAATCGGCAAGCTCGCTCGCGTAGAGCCCGAAGCACCTCCATTTGTCTGCTCTCCGCAGACGACTTTCTGGAGGGTTCTCGACCAGCAAGTCTTGGAACCCGCGTATCTGTACGCGTTCATGCGTACTCGCTGCTTCATCGATCAATGGTGGGTGCGAAAGGGCGAAACCGATATGGCCGATTACGTCAGCCTCACAGCTCAGAGGCACCTACGAATCGTTCTGCCCCCGGTCGAAGTGCAGCGCCGTATCGCAGCGCCTCTCCGTGCGATCGACGACTTGATCGAGAACAACCGGTGGCGGATCGCGCTGCTCGAGCGGATGGCGCAGGCGATCTATCGGGAGTGGTTCGTGCACTTCCGCTACCCCGGCCACGAGGACGACGAGCTGATCGACTCGCCCCTAGGCCCGATCCCAGCAGGCTGGGAGACGAGCGACGTTGGGAGCGAGACCCTGAACTTCGACCGTCTGCGGAAGCCGCTGTCGCGGCGCGAACGGTTGGAACGACCAGGACGCTTTCCGTACTACGGTGCGGCGCGCGTCATCGATTCGATCGACAACTATCTGTTCGACGGCGACTATCTCTTGGTCGCCGAAGACGGGAGCGTCGTCACAGAGGCCGGCTTTCCGATTCTCCAACGCGTCCGCGGGCAGTTCTGGGTTAGCAACCACGCGCACGTTCTGCAGGGAGCCGGCCGAGTTACAACAACGTTCCTCGAACTGGCGCTGGAGGAGTACCCGATCATGGGTCACGTCACCGGCGCCGCTCAGCCGAAGGTGACCCAGGAAAACCTCAATCGCATTCGGTTGCTCGTGCCCGCTCCCAATGTGATCACTGCGTTCAGTGATGTCGTGGAAGCTGTCGTAGATGAGCAATTCGTTCTTGCTGCGAGGTGCGCGGTCCTCGAGCAGATTCGCGACGCCCTCCTCCCAAAGCTCGTGACGGGCGCGATCGACGTCTCTCACCTCGATCTCGACGCACTCCTCGAAGAGCCCGCTGCGTGAGCCCGGAGCGGTTCTCGGAGGACGAGCTCGTCGAGCGACCGGCCGTCGAGCTCCTCGCCGAGCTCGGCTGGGAGACCGTCAACGCCTACGAGGAGTCGTTCGGCGCGGGCGGGACGCTGGGGCGGGACAGCCGGCGCGAGGTCGTTCTCCACCACCGGCTGCGTCCGGCGCTCGCGCGGCTGAATCCGGATGTGCCCGAGCAGGCGCTCGACGAGACGCTCACAGCGGTCTCGCGCGACCGCTCGCTGCTCGACCCGACTCGCGCGAACCAGGAGGTGTACGAGCTGCTGCGCGACGGGTTCCTGGCGACGTGGCGCGACGACGGGGAGGAGAAGACGGCCCGGATCGCCTACCTCGACTGGCGCGAGCCGGCGCGGAACGAGTGGCTCGCCGCGAACCAGGTCTGGGTCGCGGGCGACCTCTATACGCGTCGCGTCGACCTGCTCCTGTTCGTCAACGGCATCCCGCTCGTCCTGATGGAGTTCAAGCGCCGCTCCGTACGGGCTGCCTACGACGACAACCTGCGCGACTACCGGGACGCGATCCCGCAGCTCTTCAGGCCGAACGGGTTCGTGCTCCTCTCGAACGGGTCGGAGGCGAAGGTGGGGGCGACGTTCGCGCCGTGGGGCTGGTTCGGGGAGTGGAAGCGGATCGACGCGGCCGGGACGCGCGGCCGGGTCGAGCTCGAGACCGCGATCCGCGCGACGTGCGAGCCGGCGCGGCTGCTGGATCTCGTAGAGAGCTTCGTCGCGTATTCCGAGGAGCCCGGCGGGCTCGTGAAGTCGTTCGCGCGCTACCACCAGGTGCTCGGGGTGAACGCGGCGATCGAGGCGCTCCAGCGGATCAGGGAGACGGGCGAGAAGCGGCTCGGCGTCTTCTGGCACACGCAGGGGGCGGGCAAGAGCCTCTCCATGCTGTGGTTCACGCAGAAGGTGCTGCGCCTGCTGCCCGGCGGGTGGACGTTCGTGATGGTCACCGATCGCCGTGAGCTCGATGAGCAGCTGCACGGGACATTCGCCGACGCGGGCGCGGTGTCGAAGGAGGCGAAGGTGCACGCCGAGGACTCCGGTCATCTGCGCGAGCTGCTCGCGGCCGATCACCGCTACGTGTTCACGCTCATCCACAAGTTCCGGTTGCGCGCGGGCGAGGCGGAGATGCCGGTGCTCTCGGAGCGGGACGACGTGATCGTCATCACCGACGAGGCGCACCGCAGCCAGTACGACGTGCTCGCCCAGAACATGCGCCGCGCGCTGCCGAACGCGTCGTTCATGGGGTTCACGGGGACGCCGCTCGTTGTGGGTGAAGAGGCGACGAAGCGGGAGTTCGGCGACTACGTCTCGGTCTACAACTTCCGCGACGCGATCTCGGACGGCGCGACCGTGCCGCTCTACTACGAGAACCGGATTCCCGAGCTGCAGCTCGTCAACGAGGCGTTCGCGGAGGAGCTGAACGAGCTGCTCGAGGAGGCCGAGGTCGACGACGAGGCGGAGGGCCTGCTCGTGCGGCGCTTCGCGCGAGAGGTTGCGCTGATCGCAAGGCCGGAGCGGTTGCGGACGATCGCGCGCGACGTCGTCCGGCACTTCGTGCACCGGGGGTTCGACGGCAAGGCGATGCTCGTCTCGATCGACAAGGCGACCGCGGTCGAGATGCACGACCTCGTGCGTGAGGAGTGGGCCGAGCACCTCGCCGAGCTGCGCGCCGAGCACGACGGGCTGCCCGAGCTCGAGCGCGCCTGGCTCGCGACCCGGATCGAGCTGATGGAGACGACCGACATGGCGGTCGTCGTCAGCCAGGGGCAGAACGAGGTCTCCGACATGGAGCGCGTCGGTCTCGATATTCGTCCACATCGTTCGCGCATGAACTCAGAGGCGCTCGACGACCGCTTCAAGGATCCCGACGATCCGCTGCGGCTCGTGTTCGTGTGCGCGATGTGGATGACCGGGTTCGATGCGCCGAGCTGCTCCACGATCTACCTCGACCGCCCGATGCGAAACCACACGCTGATGCAGACGATCGCCCGTGCGAACCGGGTGTTCCCCGAGAAGGAGAACGGGCTGATCGTCGACTACATCGGCGTCTTCCGCGACCTCGAGCGGGCGCTCGCGATCTACGGCGCCGCCACCGGCGACGACCGGGTCGACTCGCCGATCGCGGACAAGGCCGAGCTCGTCGCTGCGCTCGCGAGGGCGATCGAGGATTGCGCCGAGCTGTGCGAGCGCTACGACGTCGACCTCGACGAGCTGCGGGTGGCGAGCGGGTTCGAGTTCATCGCTCTGCGGGATGCGGCCGTGGAGGCGTTGCTCGTCGACGACGAGGTTCGAGCTGCGTTCCTGGCCGCCTCGCAGCGGGCGCGGAAGCTGTTCAAGGCGGTGCTCCCCGATCCGGTCGCGGCCTCGGCGCAGGCGACCGTTGCGGTGATCCGCGTGCTCGCGGAGAAGATCCTCGACCTCGGACGCGGCGAGCGGCCCGACATCGAGGAGGTCTCCGACGCGGTCGACGCCTTGCTCGACCGCTCCGTCGGCGCCGAGGAGTACGTGATTCGCGCCGCCGCTGAAGGCGTCGATTCGGATCCGCTGGTCGATCTGTCGGAGATCGACTTCGACGCGCTGGCCGCGCGGTTCGCCGGGCGCAAGCGCTCGGAGACCGAGCGGCTCGCCTCGTTGATGCGGGACCGGACTGTGGCGGCGGCTCGTAGAAATCCGACGCGACACGAGCTGGTCGAGCGGATCGAGCAGCTGATCGCCGAGTACAACGCGGGCTCCCTCAACATCGAGGAGATCATCAGACGCCTGATCGCGCTCTCGCGCGACCTCTCCGCCGAGGAGCAGCGCGGGGTGGTGGAGGGGATGAGCGAGGAGGAGCTGGCCGTCTTCGATCTGCTTACGAAGCCCGATCCGGTCCTGAGCGACGAGGAGCTGGAGCAGGTGAAGGGCGTCGCGAAGCGGCTGCTCGCTCATGTGCACGAGAAGCTCGTGCTCGACTGGCGCCGCAAGGCCGAGACCATGGCCGATGTGCGGGTCACGATCCGCGATGTGTTGGACGAGCTCCCGGCGGATCCGTATCCGCGCAGTCTCTACGACACAAAGGTGCAGCTCGTCTACGACCATGTCCTCACGGTCTACGGCGACGACGGCACGAGCGTGTACGAGGAGCCTGCGGTCTCGGTGGGCGAGACGGGCGAGAGCGTCCCGTCGATGGACGCGATCACGGAGTCGGTGATCGCACGGATCCGGGGCGATGCGGAATTCGCCGCGATCGTCGCGCGCCAGCTGCGCGGAGTCGCGCCCACGTTCGCCCAGAGCATCGACGAGCTACTGGCAAACGACGAGGATGATGCCGTCGAGTTCAAGTCGACCGCACGTTGGGACGTGAGGGAGAGCGTGAGGAACCCCGCGATCGAGGACGCGGTGGTCAAGACCGTGGCTGCGTTCCTCAACACGGATGGAGGAACGCTGTTGATCGGAGTTGCGCCCGATGGCGCGGTGGTAGGGCTGGGTGACGACTACCCGCACGTCAAGCCCGAGAACGGCGACGGACTCGTCAACTGGCTGACGACACATCTCTCCATCGCGCTGGGCGCCGCCGCCGTCATGCGCACGCGTGCGCGGATCGTTGCGCAGGGTGGGGTGGAGCTCTGCCGCCTCGACGTGGCCCCGTCTTCCCAGCCAACGTGGGCGAGGACGAGCAAGGAGCCGCGTGTCTTCTTCGTGCGGATGAACAACTCGAGCCGCGCGCTGCCTGCCGAGGAGCTGAGCGCCTATTTCGCTGATCGCTGGCCAGATCTAGACTCGATCGAACCAGAACGATGATCGCCCCTCGCGTTGTCTCAGTCGTGCCCCGAGAGCCCTACGTCGTGCGGGTGTGTTTCAGCGACGGGGAGATTCGGGACGTCGACATCGAGCCGTTGCTCGAGGGCGCTGTCTTTGCAGCGCTTCGCGATCACGATGCGTTCAGGCGCGTCGGCGTTGACGAGCAGACCGGCGTGATTGCGTGGCCGAACGGCGCCGATCTCGACTCAGACGTGATCTACGGCATCGCACCCACGGCTCGGGAACCCTCCGCTCGCGTGACGACGCCGCAGCTGGCCTGATACCGCACGCTGGCCTGTGCGGCGTCGGCTGCAAGGGCGGAAACGTGCAATGTGTGCGACTCTCGAACGGTGCCTGTAGGTCCCGCAGAAGCCTTGCTACTTGACATTTTCGGCTCGCCATTCCTCACGTACGTGTGTGCGGTGGACGAGGCCAGGTTGATGGCGCGTCTTGACGGAGCCGCGGAGTTGCCTGCTGAAGCCGAGGCGACCTTCCAAGGTCTCGTGCCAATCGCTGAGTACGTGGCCGAGGAGGTGGCGAAGCACGATCGGGGCCCGTCAAGCGCGTTTCACCTGCAGATGCTCCGTTTCCAACCTGACTCGGTCGCAGGCCCCTGGAACGCCTTTCGTGTTGCTGCCGGTGGTTCCCTGCCGCAGCCCCCAGGCAGCGCGGACGACGAGCTTGCGTCCGTGCTCCTTCAATTAGCGGTTGTTCAGTATCCGAGTTTCCTACTGCCGAGAGACCCCAACGATCCGTTCGGGTCGATGGGATCGAGCCTGTTCAATCACCCTCTGCGGCCGAGGTTGGTTCAACTGATCGGCGCTGACGACGGACTTTCCCGGCTTTTCACCGACGATGATCCGGGTCTCGGGCGGCGGGGTTTCGTGTACACGAGTTTGGGTCACGGCTTCACGCTGCAGAGCGTAATGCTCGGCGAGATGTTGCTTCGCGCCTCATGGGACACCGCGAGCATGTCGCTGTTGCATCCCACATTCGAGATGCTCTGCGAAGAGCTCCTCCGGAATCTCGAGGTCGTCCGATCGGCGGCGAGAGGCGACTCGACCTATGTACGGGCCCTTGTCGCCTTCACGGGGCTTACGACAGGTGGGGTCGAAAGCATCAGCACGCCGTGGGGCGAACTTCGCCCACTAGCTCAGGCGGAGAGAGATGCTGCACCAAACTCGCTATCGGGTGCCGTGACAGGTACCGACTCCGAGGGCAATCGGACAACCGTCTCATACGCAGGCGAACTGATCCTTGATGCAAAGTTGCCGTACACGGTCTCGGTGCATCCCGAGAGTCAGATCGATTTCGAGTCATGGCAATGGCCGAAGCTTCAAGGTGCGGATGATCTCCGCCACCATCTCGAGGCGATTCAGCTGAGCTCGCTCTTCTCAATCGCCACTCCTCCCGGCTCAGTGATCATCGCCCGCCCTGCGTGGGCGTGGATTGCCGATCCGTTGACCCACGGCGGGAGGGTTGGGAGTTGGGATGTGCGTTCGGGTCCTGGCTTCACGCCCTACCAACTCCGGCCCGAGGACTGTCATGAAGTCAGTCGATGGTGTGAGCGCATTGCCAAGCACCGGACCTCCGCGATCGACATTGCGATTCGTCGTGTGATCTCCGTCGCGCAGGCCCGGACCGACCCGGCGGATAGGCTCGTCGACTCCGTGATTGCCTGGGAGAACCTGTTCGGGACTCGGGAAGGGGAGGGGACTCTACGGCTTACGCTGGCACTCGCTTGGTTACTGGAGCCGCGATCCGCGGCGCAACGAGAGTCACTCCATCGTCGCCTCAAAGAGCTCTACCGAGCGCGTAGTGACATCGTCCACGGCAACCCATTTGACAACCGACGCATCGCCGAGCTGGCGAACGAAGCGTTCTCGTGCGCGGTGCAAGCACTTGCGGTGCTGTTCAGCGATCGCCGCGACCTGCTCTCCCTTCCCGATGGTGCGGCCCGAAGTCTGCGCCTAATGCTCGGCGCCGGGAGCGAACAGTCGAACTCAGACGGGCTTTAGCGAATCTTGCGGCGTTAGCGCTGCTGCGTCCGGCCGACTTGACAGGCAGAGCTAACATCCGCATATTGAACCGATAGGTTAAATAACCAGGCGATTCAGTTAGATATGGCGACCCAAACCCAACAGCTCAACATCACCTTTGCAGCCCTCGCCGATCCGACGCGTCGCGCGATTCTTGCCCGGCTCGCGTCCGGGGAGGCGACGGTGACCGAGCTCGCCGAGCCGTTCGCTATCAGCCTTCCTGCGATCTCGAAGCACTTGAAGGTGCTCGAGCGGGCCGGGCTGATCCTGCGCGGTCGCGACGCTCAGCGGCGGCCGTGCCGGCTGCGGGCGGCTCCGCTCGGGGATGCGGCGGAGTGGCTCGGCGACTACCGGAAGTTCTGGGAGGAGAGCTTCGACCGCTTGGACACCTACCTGCAGGTCCTACAAGAGAAGGAGGAGAAAGATGGTCTCAAGTAGTCACACTCTGGCGGTGACGACGCCGTCGGAGCGCGAGATCGTCATGACGCGCACGTTCGACGCGCCGCGCGAGCTCGTCTGGGAGGCGCTTAGCAAGCCCGAGCACATGAGGGAGTGGTGGGGACCGAGAGGTTTCACGATGCCCGTCTGCGAGATGGACTTTCGCGTCGGCGGCGCCTACCGCTTCGTCCAGAAAGGACCCGACGGCGCCGAGTACGGATTCCGGGGCGAGTACCGCGAGATCGTGCCTCCCGAGCGGATCGGCTGGACCTTCGAGTTCGAGGGGATGTCGGGCTCGATCAGCTTGGACACCATGACGCTCACGGTGGAGGACGGCAAGACGACGATCACCACTACGTCCGTCTTCGATTCGGTCGAGCAGCGTGACGGGATGCTCGAGTCGGGGATGGAGACCGGCGCCGCCGAGACCTACGACCGGCTCGCCGAGCTCCTGGAGGAGATCCAGGAGAACAACGCGTAACGCCCGATGTGAACCGAGCCCACGGGCGCGAAAGCGCGCGCTACCCCTGAGGCCAGCGCGGCGATTGCGCTGGCAGGCGCTCGAGCGCCTGCCAGTCGTCGCGCGCGGGAGCGAACGCGTCGATTACGACCGCGCCCTCCGGGCCTGCGTGCACCTCGTGCGGGGCGTTCGGCGGGATCTGCCACGTTCCGCCGGGGCCGAGCTCACGGGTCTCGTCTCCGATCCGAAAAGTCACCGATCCGGAGACGACGAGACCGAGCTGCTCGTTCTCGTGGCTGTGCTCGCGCACGACGCTGTCCGGGTCGAGCTCGACGATTGCCAGCGACACCTGCTTGCCCTCGACTGTCCGAGCGAGGACTCCTTCCCAGATTCGTATCGGGTCGGTCGCCGCGATATCGTCGAATGAGCCCACTCCGCACTCGAAGATAGCGGGCTTGTCGTTCGGCGGTACCGTCGAGTTGTGGAAAAGACCCGGAACTGGGCTGTGAGCCCTGCGGCAATCGTGCGCGTCGCGCTCGTCGTCTTCGTGCTCGCGTGGATCTTCGGGCCGTACGAGCTGCGCTCGGCGGTTCCGGTGTTGATCGTGTTCCTCATCGCGCTCGGGCTCGAGCTGAACTTCCTCGTCGGCGCACTCCGGGGGACTCGCGCGCCGCGGCCGGACCGAAAGCCACAGGACGTCGACCGGGAGCGCTACGGGTACGAGCACGAGACCGACGACCTCGTGCTGGTGCGCCGGGGTGGCGAGGAGATCTGGATCCCGTACTCGGGCGAGAGCGCCGACGAGCTCGAGGAGCTCATCGCGAATGCGGATTCCTCCCCCGAGGAAACCGATGAGTCAGCGTTCGAGCCCGAGCATGGCAGTGCGCTCGCGCCTGTCCGTCAGTTCCTGGTCGGGCTCGGCCTCATCGGCGCCCTCGGTCTGATGATCTGGTTCGTCGAGAGCCGCACCGGTTGGGACGCGCTCGACGGGAGTACGCGTCTCGAGGCCGTGGAGCGTTTCTCCGAGGAGGCCTCACGGATCGCCGACAAGCCGGTGTCGATCTACTGCGACGAGTCCCGCGACTTCGTCGGCGCGGTCCAGCATGCCGACGGCGTCGCCGAAGTGGGAGGCGAACGTGCCTATTTGACACCGGAGATCTGCCTCGACCTCTACCGGCTCGCGTTCCGAGACGAGGTGCGAGGGAGCCAGACCGGGCGCGCGATCGCCGTTCTCGCGCACGAGGCGTGGCACCTGCGCGGTGTCGGTGACGAGGGGGCGACCGAGTGCTACGCCGTTCAATCCGGTGTCGAGATCGGTGGACGACTGGGGCTGTCTGAAGAGCGAGCGCGGCAGCTGATGCGACAGCAGTTGGCGGAGAACGCCCTTCGTGGAGGCAGCAGCGTCGAGTATCGCGTGCCGCCGGAGTGCCGCGAGGGCGGACGACTCGACCTCGCTCCCGTTAGTACTGGCTTTCCCTAGCCTTCCTCGAGCAGGAGGGGGACGAGAATCTCTGCCTCCGACGAGACCGTGACGTGGATCGCAGCCGGCTCACGGACCCACGCGATCAGATTGCGTGCCGTGAGATCGTCCAGCAGGAACTGGAACGCCTGCGCCTGTCTCCCCGACTCGTAGCGGCGGCGGACGTCGAATGCGAAACCGGTCGTATGGAGCGAGTAGCCCTGAGCCGCCTCCGAGTTTCCCGAGCGGAGCAGATCCTGGTAGGCGTCATCGCGTATCGCGCTCGTCACCTGGAGTGGCTGCGTCGCGGCACTCAGCGCCTGGACTCGCGTCCCGATGTAGACGAGGGTCGCCAGCGCCTCTGCGCGAAGCCCTCGGTAGAGCTCCCGGGGTTGGCCGAGCTCCTGGGCGAGCTCGCCCATCGTCCGGTCGACAGTGAAGCCGAGTCGCGCTGGATCGTCCGGCAGCGACTGCAGGACGTTCTCGTTCCATGCCTGCTGAAGGTCGTTCGCGTCCGCGAAGCGCTCGGTCTCGAACGGCGGGTGCAGCGCTTCCTCGGCGCTTCCCTTCGCAGCGTGCAGGAGGTCGAGCTCCTGCAAGCGCTCTGAGTCCTCGCGGTACAGCCGCATGATCTCCTGCGCCGCGAGCACGCGCCAGTAGTAGGTCGGCGAGTCGTCGCCCAGTTGCGTGAGCAGCGCATGAGCTTCTCCGTTTCGGTCGGGCGTTGTGTCGAAGAAGACCCGTACCCACGAGAGATCCTCGTCCTCGACGAGATCGGGCACCGCGAGGTCGGCACCGGGCGCGTAGAGGCGCAGAACGTTCGTCAGGTTGCCGATCCCCATGTGGTACGAGACGACGGCGAGATCGTCCCGTCCGAGCCGCTCGCGCGCGCTCGAGAGATAGCGAACCGTGCCGGCCAGGGCCTGCTCGGGGTCGAACCGTGCGTCGATCTCCCGTCGCTGCTCGCGGAGATGCTCGGCTTCCGTAACGTCACCGCGCGCGACCGCCCCGGCGATCCGAACGGTCAGGCTGCGGCTCTGGTCCAGATCCACCTCCATGCCGAGGAAGTTCTGCGCGGTCTCGGCGAGGATCTGAGTCAAGCCCGAGGCTGCTTCGGGATCGTCTCCCGCGATGACCTCCGGTCGCGCGCCGCTCTCGAGGAACACGATCGCCTCGACGAGGTCTGCCTCGAAACCGCTGCCATCCACCGCGTTCTCGACGAGCGGCCGAAAGGACTCGGTGCGCTCTGCCGTCGCGAACACGCCGCCCGGGCTCTTGGTGTAGAGCGCGTGACTGAGCCCGAGCGCGGCGGCCCTTTCGAGATCCTCGGCCTGCGAGTCGTCGTACGCGAGCGCGTCCGTCGACGTTCCCTCCCCACGCGGCACGAGGACGGCCGTTGAGTCATGGCTGCCGAGGAGCTGGATCGCCACGAACGCGATCGCCGCGAAAACGACCACCGTTGCGGCGGCGGCGACGATTCGACGACGGCGAACGACCACTCCTAGCGCCCATTCTGTCGATTGGCGGTTGGAGGCGTCTGGTGTGACAATGAAGAGGCATGTCCCAGGTCGTCGAATCGCTCGATGCCGCTCGCGAAGCCATCGCGCGCTTCGCCTGGCGCCAAGCGTACGAGGCGTACTCGAGCGTTGACCGGAAGGACCTGACGCCCGAGGATCTCGAGAGCTTCGGCGATTCGGCCTGGTGGAGCGGAAAGCTCGACGACGCCATCAAGCAACGTGAGCGTTCGTACGCCGCGTTCTCTGCGGCCGGCGACGCCAGCAGCGCCGCACGGCTCGCGCTTGCGCTGTCCTGGGACTACGAGGGTCGTGCGTCGTATGCCGTCGCGCAGGGCTGGTTCGCGACCGCCGAGCGGCTCCTCGAGGCACTACCGGAGTCGACAGAGCACGGACGACTGCTGCTCACGAGGTCGCTGGCTGCCTTGTTCGAGGGCAACCTTCCCGAGTCGATCCAGCAATTCGACGGCACCTATGAACTTGGTCAGCGCATCGGCGACCGGGACACGCAGGTGCTCGCCCTGGCCGGGAAGGCCCGGGCGCTCGTGATGAGCGGTGAGGTCGAGCAAGGGCTCGCCCTGCACGACGAGGCGAGCGCCGCGGCGGTGTGCGGCGAGCTACGGCCGTTTGCTACCGGAATCGTCTACTGCATGGCGATCAGCTCGTGTCAGGACGTGGGCGACTACCGGCGCGCGGCGGAGTGGACCGAGGCTGCGAACCGCTGGTGCGACGAGGCCGATGTCAGCGGGTTCCCGGGCACCTGTCGACTGCACCGGGCAGAGATCATGCGTCTGCGCGGCGACTGGCCGGCGGCCGAGCTGCAGGCGGTGGCGGCGTGCGAGGAGCTCAGCGACTTCGACCGCGGCATCACCGCCGGCGGGTACTACGAGATCGGCGAGATCCGGCGTCGCCGCGGGGACTTCGCAGGCGCCGAGGAGGCGTACTCGACCGCGAACGAGTGGGGACGCAATCCTCAGCCGGGGCTCGCGCTTCTCCGGCTCTCCGAGGGAAAGGTCGACAGCGCGGTTGCCGGCATCACGCACTTCCTGCAGGACGTCGAAGCGCCGCTCATGCGACTGCGCGCGCTGCCCGCTCAGGTGGAGATCGCGATCGCGGCGAGTGACCTGAAGACCGCGCGCGCCGCCGCGCAGGAGCTCGAGCAGGTCGTCGACTCGTACAAGATCGGACAGCGGCGCGCTCCCGCGTTCGATGCGACGGTCCATCTCGCCGCCGGCCGCATCAAGCT
>JALZOK010000056.1 GCA_030857225.1 Actinomycetota bacterium | reverse complement strand
GGGCCGGGCATGCCCGGCCCCCTACGCTTTCCTCATGGCTGCGACCGTTCGCCTCGGCACGTGCAGCTTCGCTGACGAAGGCCTGCTGAAGCACTGGTACCCGAGAGGTGTCTCCTCCGCGAAGGCACGGCTCGCCTACTACGGCGAGCGTTTCGACACTGTCGAGGTTGACTCGCCCTACTACCACCTGCCCGATCCGGCCGTGACCGGCCGCTGGGCGCAGCGAACGCCGCCCGCGTTCGTCTTCCATGTGAAGGCGCACGCGACGATGACGGGCCACCAGCCCACCGTCGACCTCGAGCAGTCATTCGCAGCGTTCAGGACCTCGCTGGAGCCGCTCGAGCTCTCCGGGAAGCTGAAGGGCATCCTCCTCCAGTACCACCCCCGCTTCGTGAAGTCCGCCGGGACGAAGGAGGAGCTTTCGCGGGTTGGGGCTTTCCTCGACCCACTCGTCCCACTCGTCGAGTTTCGCCATCGCTCCTGGCTGGAGGAGGACGAGCGGGCGGACACCTTCGAGTTCCTCGAGCGACATGGTCTCGCCTACGTCTCGGTGGACGCCCCGCCTACACGCGCGTCGAATGTGCTCCCGCCCGTTGCAGCGGCGACCCATCGCGTTGCCTATGTGCGCTTCCACGGGCGGAACGTGAAGACGTGGAACATCAAGGCAGAGAAGTCGTCCGAGCGCTTCAACTGGATGTACTCGCCCGAGGAGCTGGCCGATTGGGTGGGAAAGCTCGGCGGCCTGGCACAGGACGCCGACGAGGTCTACGCGCTGTTCAACAACAACCGGGACGACTTCGCCCCCCGCAGCGCGGTTCTGCTCCGCGGCCTGCTCGACGAGGCAGGGATCCCCGCGGCCGGAGGCATCGAGCCGCCGCCGCTCTCACCTACCTTGTTCTAGAGGTCAGGCGGCCGCGTAGACCTCGACGTTCCCGCGCTCGCCCAGGCCGACCCGCTCGAGAATCCCGTACAGGCGCTCGGCGCAGTCGGGCGAGGGGAGCATCTCGAGCGGGCAGAGCTCACCCGTCGGCATCCGCTCGTCGCCGAGCTCGACCAGCCGAGCCTCGAAGCTCGCGTCGTCGAGATCCTCGGCCGAGACGGGGAGCCCGATCCAGGTCACCCCGCCGAACCCGCGCGCCCGCACGGTCCCGTCGGGAGCCCGCTCCGGCCTCAATCCACACGAGCGGTAGTACTCCTCGAGAGCGGCGATCAGCTCGTCCCGGTCTACGCTCATCTCCGCCGGAAAGATGTCAGGTCGCGCGGATGGCATGCGCCGTTCTTAACAGTGTCTGGCACTGTGAGTGTGACAAGACAGCGCCGATGTATCCCCAGGACCACGGCCTACTAGAGTCGGCCAGATGCGCATTCTCTCCGTCACGCACGGGCCGAGCGTCCCCGGAGGAGTCTTCGACGAGGTCGTCGAGGCCGCGGGGCACGAGCTCGAGCGTTGGGTGGTTCCGCTCGGGGGAGCCCCGCAGCCCGTCTCGAGCTACGACGCGCTAATGGTGTTCGGGGGTTCGATGCACCCGGATCAGGACAAGCAGTTCGGCTGGCTCGCGCGAGAAGCCGAGCTCTTGGCGGAAGCCCTGGCGGAGGAGGTTCCCGTGCTCGGCGTGTGCCTCGGCGCTCAGCTCCTCGCTCGCGCGGCCGGCGCCTGGGTGGGGCGAGCGCCCGAGCCCGAGATCGGCTGGTACGAGGTGGAACTGACTCCCGAAGGGCTCAACGACCCTGTGCTCGGCGTGCTCCCTGCGCACACACAAGCGTTCCAGTGGCACCACTACACCTTCGAGATCCCCGGCGGCGGAACCGAGCTCGCACGGAGCGCCCGCTGCACGCAGGCGTTCCGGGTCGGCGAGCGCGCCTGGGGGATCCAGTTCCACGCCGAGGCGACACTCGACATGGTGCAAGTGTGGACGGCTGACGATCCCGACGACCTGCCCGTCACTCCGGAGGAGTTCCTGGCCGCCGCCGAAGCTCGGATCGTCGTCTGGAACAACCACGGCCGCGCGCTCTGTGCCGCGTTCCTGCAGACGGCGAACTCCAACTGACCAATGGTCCTCCCTCCCCATTGCGCTGAGGACGAAGTCCTAGAACGGCTGGTCGCCTGGGGAGCGGCGGATCCCTGCATCCGCGCCCTGATCCTCACCAGTACCCGAGCAAGACCGGACGGATCTGCCGACGTGCTCTCGGACTACGACCTGGTCGTCGCCGTCAGCGACGCGGATGCTTTCGTCGCAAACGGCGATTGGGCCTCGAAGGCCGGCAGTCCGCTCGTCCGCTGGGGCGACCAGCACGAGCTGTACGGAACGACGACGTATTTTCGCGGGGTCATCTACTCCGATCACGTGCGGGTGGACTACAGCGTGTGGGCCTCTTCGCTTCTTGACCGCGTGTCGGCCGAAGCCGCACTCCCCGAGGATCTCGACGTCGGCTACCGGGTGCTCCTGGACAAGGACGGGCAGACGTCCTCGTGGCAGGCGCCGACCTACAAGGCGCACATCCCGACCAAGCCGACGGAAGCGGAATACCGCGCGCTCGTCGAGGAGTTCTGGTGGGACACGACCTACGTCGCGAAGAGTCTCTGGCGCGGCGAGATCTTCTTCGCCAAGTTCATGCTCGACTACGACGCGAAGTTCGTCGCGCTGCGTCGGTTTCTCGAGTGGCGGATCGAGATCGACCACGACTGGTCATTGCGTCCGGGCTCCCACGGACGCGGGCTCGAGCGACTGCTGCCGGCGGACCTCTGGTCGGAGCTCGCAGCCACCTACGTGGGAACGGACATCGGAGAGAACTGGGACGCGCTGTTCAAGACGACAGCCCTCTTCCGCCGAGTCGCGACCGAGGTCGCCGACGCGCTCGGCTACGCGTATCCGCGAGAGATCGACGAGGCGATCAGCGACTACCTCGTCCGCGTTCGCTCCTGACCAACCTCGGCGCGTACGATGCGGCGGCGTGCGCGCTCTGGTTCTCCAGCACATCGCCTGCGAGCCGCCGGGCGTGTTCGAGGACGTGTTACGCGAACGCGGGACCGAGCTCTGCCGGGTCGAGCTGGACGAAGGGGAGCCGCTTCCCGACTGGCGTGGCTTCGACGCGATCGTCGCGATGGGCGGGCCGATGTCCGCGACGGACGACGCCGACCTGCCGTGGTTGACAGACGAGAAGCGGCTGATAGGCGAGGCCGTACAGGAAGGCGTCCCATTCTGGGGCGTCTGCCTCGGCGTCCAGCTCCTGGCCGCCTCGCTCGGAGCGCGCGTATACCCCGGGCCTGAGCCCGAGGTCGGGCTGCTCCCTGTGACCCTCACCGCCGAGGCGCGGGACGATCCCGTTTTCGCCGCGGCGCCTGAGGATCTCGTGACGCTCCAGTGGCACGGGGACACGTTCGACCTGCCGCCGGAAGCTGTGAGGCTTGCAGGCTCGCCTGCGTATCCGAATCAAGCCTTCCGAGTGAAGCGCGCGTACGGCGTGCAGTTCCATCTCGAGGTCTCGACTGAGATGGCGCGCGAGTGGGCGGAGGTGCCCGAGTACGTCACGTCGCTCGAGCGCACGCTCGGACGCGAAGGCGCTCCCGCGTTCCTGACCGCCATCGAGGAGCGGGCCGACGAGATGCGAGGCGCCGGCCGCGTGCTCTTCGAACGCTGGCTCGACCGGGTCGTGACCCCGCCTGCCGTCTGAGGCTCGCGTCCGGCGCACAAACCCCTAGCGCACGCGGACGAAGCCGCTCACGCGGGTGGTATCGCCGTCGCCGGAAGTCTGGAAGACGAGCGAATCGACGGCCTCGACGCCGTCCCGCACCTCGGCTGGAACGCTCTCGCCGGCGAGGCCCTCGATCAGGGCAGCAGTCCGTCGACGTCGACGTAGACGAAGCCCTTGGTGCGATCCTCGAGCCCGACGTCCTCCGCAGCTCGACGAAAGCCGTCGGAGTCGGCGAGCTTGGGGCCGTCGCCGGCAAGCAGCGCCAGCGCAACCTCGCTGCTCGTCACGACCACCGTGTCGGCGTCCAGGCGCGCGTAGCGGATCGTGACGTCCTCGACCACGAGCTTCGAGACCTCGACCCCGCTTTCGATGGTCGTCGTCACGTCCGTCTCCATCTCCGTGGCGAGCTTGCGCGCGAGGCAGTGGACGGTGCTCCACGCCTCGTCCGGATTTGGCGGCGCGAGGGCGAGCGTCACGTCGGGAATCTTGTCGCCCGGACGCACATAGAGCACTCCCTCGCCGGAGAGTGCGTCGACGATGCCGTCGAGCGACACTCCCGTCAGGTCTTCGATCGACTTCGAGAGCTCGTCCAGATCGACCTGGCCCTGGAGCCGGTCGAGCGCGCCTTGGGTTCCGCCGAAGGAGATCGCGGCGACGGCATCGGCGGGCACGCGGCGGAAGAGCGTCGGCTCGTAGTGCGTGTCGCCCCCGCCGGGCGTGCGCATTCCCATCGCGACGAGCATCCCGTCGTCCTCCGCGGAGAGCGACGCGGACAGCCAGTCGATCCCAAGCTCGACCTTCTCCTCCGTGGCCTCCTCGAAGAGCGAGCTCAGCTCGTCGGTCAGAACGGCCATGTCCACCCACACGACCCCGAGACTCTCGTCGGGGAGCGCCTGTAGCCCGGCCGCGAACGACGCGTCGTCCTCGATCGTCCCGCGCCCGAGCGCCGCGCGGTACTCGGCCAGATCGGCGTCCTTCTCCGCCAGCGCTACGCGCCCTGCCACCTCGCCGCGGACAGTCTCCTCGTCGCTCTTGGCGAGCAACGCGTCGAGCTTTTCCTCGCTCTCCGGCTCGAGCAAGACGATCGGTCGCAGCTTCGCGGTTGCGACGATCACGACCTCGTCTCCGAGCGCCGGGGCAACGTCCGCCTCCCAGTCGAGAACTTCGTCGGACAACCCCTGCTCGATCGCGCTCACGAGCGCGTCGCGTACGCCCGGGATTCGCTCGAGAACGCTTTCGGCCTTCTGCCACTGGGACGAATCTCCGTCGGTCGTGAATCTCGCGAACACGACGGCGTCGGCCGGCGCGAGGCTCGCCGACTCGGGGATCTCGGCGGCAGTCTGCTCAGCGCCACCGCAGCCGGACACGATCGCGGAAGCCGCCAGGACGGCGGCGAAGGCGAAACGGCGAGCCATGCTGACACGCTATCGGTCGCTACCACGGCCGACTTGAGGTCGCGGCGACGCGCTCTTGGAGGGCCGGACCGACGGTGCAGTAACCGCTCCCCTAGAGCTTCTCGGCGTACTCCTTGTACTCCTGCGGGATGCGCTCGTCGGTACCGAGGAATGCGTGCTTCGACATGTCCGGCGAGAAGCGGCTGGCGGGCGGCGTCCGGCCGAGGCCCTCTGCAACCGCGCGGATGTGGTGCGGGCCGGCGCCGCAACAGACGCCGAGGTAGCGCACACCGAGCGCGTTCGCTTTGCGTGCGAAGTCCTCGAGCTCGTAGCGGTTGCACACGAACGGATCGAGCGCGCTGGGGAAAGGACGGTCGCCCGGGATGACGTCGCACTCCGGGTCGCGGAGCGACTGGAAGCTCGGCTCGGCCTCGGTCGTCCGGTACGGGACGGGCAATGCGGCGACATGACCTTGCACGTTCGCCCTGATCTTCTCGAGCAGCGGAAGCATCGTCATCGGTCCGCGCGTGCAGTTCAAGCCGACGACGTCCGCGCCCGCGTCCTCGAAGCGCTTGCAGGCATCCTCCGGCGTCCAGCCTTCGCGAGTCGTTCCCTCCTGGTGGATCGCGAGCGTGATCACCGACGGCAGTCCCGTCTCCTTGATTGCCTCCAGGGCGATCAGCGCCTCCTCGCCCCAGTCGAAGGTCTCGCCGACGATGTAGTCGACTCCTGCCTCGACCGCCCACCCGACCTGCTCGTCGAATATCGCCCGAACCGGTGTCCGCGAGTTGTCGTCGGGCAGAAACACGTTGGTGTTGCAGATGTCCCCCGCGAACAGCGCGCCCGTGTCGTCCGCGACCTCCTTGGCGATCGCGAGAGCCTGGCGGTTCATCTCCTCGAGCAGATGCTCCTTGTCGATCATCCGCAGCTTCTCGCGGTGCGCGTAGTACGTGAACGCCTCGACGACGTCGGACCCCGCGTGCACGAACTCGCGGTGGAGTTGCGCCACGAGCTCGGGGTGCTCGAGCACGACTTCCGGGACGAACGCGCCAGCCTGCAGATATCCCCGGCGCTCGAGCTCGAAGAGATAGCCCTCGGCGCAGATGACGGGCCCCTGCTCGAGCCGCTCGAGCAGTCCCACTTTTTCTTGGTCGACGTCGCTCATCCTTGAGCCTCCTCTGGCAAGTTGCTTATACGACAACCGTAATTGCCAGAATGCTAGTTGCAATCGACCTCGACTCGTCGTAGTCTTGGCAACCTTGGTTGCTGAGACAGCAACAGGCCTGAGGAGGGGTCTTGCGATTCTGATGGCCCTCGGGTCCGCGGACGGCAAGGGCCTCTCCGTCACGAGAATCGCGGCGCTCGTCGGCCGCGAGAAGAGCCAGATCTCGAGAACGCTGAAAGTGTTGGGTGAGCACGGCTTCGTCGATCGCAATCCCGAGACGCTCGCCTACCGGATCGGATGGCGCGTGTATTCGCTCGCCGGGCAGGCGATGAGGCCACAGCTGCTCGAGGAGGCCGCGCCGGTGCTCGCACGGCTCGTTCGCGAGCTCGGTGAGACGGCACACCTGTCCCTGCTCAGCGGCAACGAGGTCATGACGGTGCTTTCGGAAGCGCCCAATCGAGCCGTGCAGGCCGTGGGCTGGGTCGGGCGCACGGTGCCCGCTCACTGCACGTCGTCGGGCAGGGCGCTTCTGCTCGATCATGAGCCCGCCGACCTCTCGAGGCTGCTCGTCGAGATCGGGCTCGACGACTACGGCCCGAACGCGCCTCGAACTCTCGAGGAGCTGTTCGAGCGCATTCGAAGCGCGCGCGCACGGGGCTTCGCGATCGTGGACGAGGAGTTCGAGCCCGGGCTCGTCGCAGCAGGCGCGCCCGTCCGTGACTTCCGTGGACGCATCGTCGCGGCGGTCAACGTCTCCGGGCCGAAGTTCCGATTCGGTGCGCAGCTCGAGGCCGCGGGAGAGTCGGTCAAGGCTGCCGCCGACGAGCTGTCGCAGCGCGTGGGCGCGATCGAGACGAACTCCGCGGCGTAATGGGCGAAGTATGCGAGCAACGGTCGGGCGAGACACCGTGCTCGAAATCCGACCGACGACCTCTATCCTCGCGCAGTGACAGTCGAGCTCGTCTTCACCGAGCGACGCTCCGAGCTAACCGAGGCTCGCACTGAAAACTTCGCGCGTCTCCGGGAACAGCTCGCCGCCGCCTCGGGAGCCAACGTCGAGGTCTCTCACTACGAAGAGGTCGACCCGGAACGGCTGGCCCACGCGAGCAGCATCGTCCTCAGCGGCTCGACGACTGCGTGGTCGGCGCGCGATGCCGCCGAGCTCGACCAGCTCGGCGAGGCCTTGATCGCCGCGGGCCGGCCCGCGCTCGGCGTCTGCGCCGGGATGCAGCTGCTGGTCACCTTTGCAGGCGGCGCGATCGGGCCGTACGGAAGCTCCGAGCACGGATTTCTCCCGATTCAGATCCGCGACGGCACGGACCTCCTGCGCGGACTCCCGGCCGAGGTTGTCGTCTTCCACGATCACGATCACGAGATCGCGACGCTGCCCGCGGGATTCCGCGTGCTCGCCTCCAGCCCCGTGTGCGCTATCCAGGCGATCGCGAATCCGGAGCGACGCTGGTGGGGAACGCAGTTCCATCCCGAGGAGTTTCGGTCCGAGCACCCCGCCGGCGGCCAGGTCTTGCGCAACTTCTTCGAGCTCATTAGTTAATGGCACGGAGCAGAAATGCACGAGCTCTCCTCGCATACGAGCTGCCCAGGGTCCGACTCGGCTGCTGACGTGGGGCGGGCCTACACGGCCTCCTGAGCGTCGGCGAACACGCGTGCGGCCACAGCACCGCGCGGCGCGGCGCCCTAATCAGCTGCCCGGCGTAGGCGGTGCGCTCCAGCGGGAGGCCGAACACCGCTCACGACGATTCTCTGCGCCACGGGTCGCTGCGCACGCGACCGCCGTAGACACGGCCGAGCTCGACTCCGGCGCCTAGTTCGCGCAGGAGCTCGGCGAGTCTCGCAAGCCCGTAGGCGACTCCTTCGAGCGACGCGCGAGCGGGCCAGTTTCCACTTCTCGCGCCGCTACCGACTGGGGCTGGGCGTGTCGCCAAGCCAGTTCCGGGCGCGCCTCGTGCTCTGAGCGCCTACGCGTAGGCGGTGCGAGGCTGCGGGCGCAACATCCAGACCGCCACGGCGAAGCCTGTGATGGCCGTTGCCACAAAGGCCCACTTCGCGCCGCCGGCGCTCAGCGCCACCCCCGCGGCCAGAGGAGCGGCGAGTGCCGCGGCAGCCCAGGTGACGTTCATCACGCCCACGATCGGGGTCGCGAGCGCCTCGGTGGGGACGTGTGAGCGGGCGAGCGCGTACACGACGGTGTTGAGCACAGCTCGGGCTCCCGCCCCTAGGACGAGGAAACCGATCACCGCGAGCGTCGAGAAGCTGACCATCGGGATCAGGAACGTAGCGGCGAGAACGGCGGCGGTCGCTCCGACAACTCGCACGTTGATGCGCGACGAGGGGATCCGCGTCGACATCGCGCCGCTGGCCGTGAAGATGACAGCTGAGAGCGCGATCACAGCGCCGATCCCTCCTGCGGTGAGCCCGTTGTCGGCGAGGACAATCGGCGCGAGGAGACCGGAAACGCCTGTCACGACTCCGAGCAGCGCGGTGACGAGCATCGCGCCGGCGAGCGCACGCTCCTTCCCGGCCGCGGCGATCGCGTCGCGCAGGGGCGCCGCGGGAGCACGGTCGTCCGCGGAGCTGTCGCAGGCGAGCACGCCAACGAGCGGGATTGTGAGGACGGCGATCGTTGCGAATGCGGCCTGGTAGCCCCACACATCGGTGACGATCCCCGAAAGAATTGGCCCAACCAGCCAGCCCGCGCCGGCAGAGGCGATCAGACGTCCAACACCGGCGGCGCGCCGGCCGGAGCCGGCGGCGACGGCGGGAGCAATCGTCCAGAGAATTCCGAAGCTGAGCCCGAATAGCGCGCGACCCACCATGAGCAACCCGAGCCCGTTGGCGAGCCCCTGCACGATGAGCGAGACCGGCAGGAGCGCGGCGCTCGCCAGCAGCAGTCGACGCGACCCGATCCGTCCCGCCAGCAGGCCGATCGGGATAGAGGTTGCGAGCGTCACGACAGTGGCCGCCGAGAGCAGCGCGCCCATCTGCACGCCGGAGAGCCCGAACCGCTCCTGGAGCGTGGGGAGCACTGGGAGCAGAGCCGCGTCGGCGACCGCGCTCGCGAATGCAAGTGCCGCGACCGCCAGAAGTGCCCGGTCGCGGCGACCAAGGAACGAGAACATGTATTCAGGATCGTCACGAGTGATCGATAAGTAAAATACGCGTTCATGAACGATGCGAGAAATTTTGCTGATCGATTGCTGGGGATTGAATTCCGCCACCTTGCTGCGCTCGAGGCGATCGTCGAGACCGGCTCCTTCGCCGCTGCGGCGCGCCGGCTCGGCTACACGCAGTCTGCGATCAGCCAGCAGATCGCGGTTCTCGAACGTGCCACAGATATGCAGCTGCTCGAACGACCGGGTGGTCGCCGCCCGGTGACGCCGACCGAAGCCGGCGATCGCCTGCTCCGCCACGCGGTGCGGGCCACCGCCGCGATGCGGGCTGCAGAAGCCGACCTGAACGCGCTCGCCGAAGGTGACGCCGGCACGCTCCGGGTCGCCACATTCCAGAGCGTAGGAGTACGGGTGATTCCGCCGGTGATGCGTCTCTACGTGGAGCGCCGGCCTGCGATCCAGGTCAAGCTCGTCGAGACGGACCACGAGCTCCTGACCGAGCAGCTCGTGCGAGGAGGGATCGACCTCGCTTTCGTCGCCGACTCCTTCGAAACCGAGATCGAGCGAACCGACGTTCTTACCGACCCGTACGTGCTCCTGGCGCCCGCCCGCTCCGAGCTCGCGCAGAGCGAGAGGACGGTCAGCGCTCGCGAGATCGCTCGGCTCCCGCTGATCGCCTATCGCGTCCCGACGCATGGGGGCGAAGCGCACCTGCGCGGCAAAGGCCTCGAGCCCGACATCGTCTTCCGCTCCGACGACAGTGGCATCGTCCAAGGTCTCGTCGGCGCAGGCGTCGGCTACGCTCTCGTGCCCCGCCTGACGGTCGATCAGAGCGACCCCGAGATCACCACCCTGGACGTGCGCGGAATACCGCCTCGCGAGATCGGACTCGCCTGGCACGCCGACCGCAGGCTCTCACCCGCAGCCACAGCCTTCGTTGAGGTCGTCGAAGAGGTCGCCGCCCGGCTGCGCGCGGGCGAGCTCGGCTAGGGGAGCGACCCTTTACGTCGGGCGCGGTTCGAGCTGGTCCGCGGCCCGCTCGAAGGCGGCCGCGATGTGGTCGAGTCGCCGCTGGAGCTCGCGGGCGGAACTGGCGCGCTTGCCGGCGAGCGAGCGCGCCAGCCACGGCCCGGGCGGACGGGAGCCGGGCTCGCGGCGGAGCGAGGCGAGCTCCTCCCACAGACCGGGGGTCGGAGTCGTTCGCGCATTTGCCGCCCAACCGTAACCCGGATGCCCCGGCCGATGCCGGCGGGCGTCGAGTGCGAACACCTCGCGGCCGACGTGGCGCGCCAGCCGGTTGCGACCTGAGCGGGACGCTGCTCGCGCGGCTGCCCCCGAATTTCCTCGCTCGAGGGCCGCGAGAGCGGCATCGAGCGACTCGATGTCGGTCAGCGCCTGGGAGTGCAGCGTCGCTTGCTTGTCACGGGCGTGGATCGACTCGAGCGTGCGGGCGACGGTCGCGAACGCCGCCCGCGTGGCGGGCCAGCCGGCATCACCATGCGCGGCTTTGTGGAAGCGCGTGAGCGCCCGCTCGACATGCGCAACCTCGAAGCCGGCCGCGCGCGCGGCGTCGAGACGCCCGTGCCGCCGGACGTCAGCGGCGCGAGAGGGCAGATCGAGCATGTCGGCGAGAGACGCATCAGCGGCCATGACAAAGCGCGCGTAGAGACGAGTTTCCCGAACGAGGTCCGCGAAGCTGATGATCTCCGTCGTGTCGTACTGCGTGTGGTACTCCGTGCGCCAGTAGCTCCTGGGAAGCGTATTGACGTTCAACGAAGGAATGCCGGCGGCAAGATACGGCCATTGCTCCGTGCCAGTGCGCGGTGTCCCATAACGGACCCCGTACGGGAGCAACCCGTCGCGGCGCGCACTGGCGCAGACCCGCCGGCAGAACCGGCGCAGCTCCGGAGGCGTGTCGATGAACATCGGCAGCGGCATGCCCGAACCCTCGATGTTGAGGTAGAACGGCGCTGTCCTTCCCCAATCGCGATGCTCTTCGTTGATGCGCCACGATGCTCCGATGAGCCAGTCGAAAGCGGAGTCGGCGAGGCCGTACTCCTCCGCCGTGTGCGAACCGAAGACGATCGGGCGCTCCGGCAAATGCCCGCTATCCAGCATCGCCTTCGCGATCCCGAGCGTCGCGGCGACGCCGGTCGCGTCGTCGAAAGAGCCGAAGAACCAGCCGTCGTGATGACCAGCGACGACGATCGGCGGCCCAGCGCGGCGGCCCCGAAGGGTTCCGGCGGTATTGTGGGCGATAGCGCCCGGCAGGAGCTCGATGTCGAGCGTCAGGCGTGCCCGGACCGGCCCCGACCGCTGTTCCTCGATCAGGCGAATGGCGTGATCGCCCGCGATCGTCGCCAGTGGGACAGAGCCTTCGATCCAGATCCCGTCGAAGGCGCCGAGTGCGCCCTCCGCCTGGTAGTAGCGCCCGCCCGGCAGGCAGGCGCAGACGACGGCGAGCGCTCCCTCCTGCGTGGCCTGAGCAGCGGTCAGCGAGGGCCAGAGGAGGTGGTCGCCGGGCCAATCGAAGAGCACGATTTTCCCGTTCACGCCGGTGCGCACGAGCTCAGCGCGAGAGCCGCGGCCGGCAAAGACCAGTTCGCCCTCGACTCCGCCCGGAGGCGTTGGTGGCGAGCCGCCGAACGAGGCGCAAGCGAAGGACTCGCCCGCCACGTGAAGCGACGCCCGGCGGAACCGCCAGCCGTCCACGGGAACCGGCTCGAGCAGGACGTCCTCGAGCCCGATCGCGCGCATCGTGTCCGCGACCAGCGCGCACACCTCGTCGTCCTCCGGCGTGCCGGCGACCCGAAAGCCGAGTGGGCTCGATCCGATCGCGCTCATCTGCTCGACCAGCGAACGCATGAATTCCCGGTCGACGGCCTCCTCGACGGGGCTCGAGGGTCGGTGCGTGCGCCGGCTCATGACCGGTAGGCGAGGGCACGCTTGGGGTCGAGCCAGAACGGCGAGAAGCGCGCTGGCGCCGACGAGAACGGCAGCACCTCGTCGGCGAGCGCGATCCCTAGTTGTTCCTCCATGAAACGGCGCCGCGCCGAGATCCGCGCCCACAGCTCCGGATGACGGCGGGCAAGGTCGCGTCGCAAGGCTTGATCCGCGATCGCGACGGTGTCCTCGCAGTTGGCCGCCCAGCCCGGCCTCGTCGTGTTAGGGATGATGTCGCATTGCAACGCCATACCCGACGCGATCTCCTCAGTGGAATCCGGGCGGATCGGGCTGTCGAGCCACTCGTCGAGGTGGATCAAGTGGCCCGGGTTCAATGCGGGACTGAAGGTTCCGGCGAGGGCCTCCTCCACGGCGGCCTGGATCTCGTCGCCGCGGACGCCGATCCTCATCGTCTCGTACCAGGTAGCGATCGCGCGCCAGTAAGGGATCGCCATTCTCTCGAGGTATCCCTCGCTCTCCGCCCTCAGATCCTCGGGGCCATGAGCCAGCAAACCCGCCCGCGCGCAGAGGCCACCCCAGAACCCGACCGCGGTCGTGACCGCGTCACCGAGCTCGATCGTGCGCTCGGTGGGGCTCCTGAGCCCAATGGCAACCTCCGGCCCGGATGCGAACATGATGTGCGCCGAGAGAGGCTCGCCCGCATACCCCATCGCAGCCACTGCCTCGTGCTCGGTCATGCCCGGCCGAATCGACGTTGTGACGCGCTCGACACACGCGGACGCTCGCGCGGCAGCCCACTCGAACGCAGCCAGCTGGTCCGGGCCGCTCGCCGCACGAAGTCCACTCGCCGAGTCCATCAGCACCGGGGTGGCATCGATAACGAGATTCGAACTGCCGACAGCCTCGCGAAGCCCATCCACGAGGAAGGCGGGGGCGGCGATCGCGGGAGTCGACGATTCCCACTCCTCCGGTTCGAAGGACTTCCAACCGACGACGCCGACGCGGTCGCCTTCGACGACGCCTGCGCTTCGGAGAAAGTCCGGCACCGTGTGGCCGAGATCCCGGCGCTGACCCATCAGGCTGAGCGAAGGACAGAGGACGATCTCGACGCCGCGCGCTGCGAACTCCGCATAAACCGCACCCTCGTTGCCGACGGCGAGAATCGCGCGGCCGTCCGCGAGGAGTAGGAGCGCTTCCTCGAAGCGAGGATCAAACCCGCAGAGGAACGCGAGGTTCGCGAAGTGCTCGCGATCGCCGTAGACGGCAACCCAGTCGACACTGACCGCCTGGCAGAGCGCGGCCCGTCGTTGCTCGTATTCTGACGCGGAGATCCGAGGGAGCGCAGCGGACAACTCCAGCTGGAGCCGCTGCACTGAGCCGAGCACGATCGACCGATTGGTCACAAAGCGATCGAGCCAACCGGAGCTTCGGCGGCCAGCTCGGCCAAGCAATCGCGCAGGAACGTAGACGAACTGCGCACAGCTTCGTCGAACGAGCGTTCGCGCGACGGCGCGAGCGGGGTGCGATCTACAGGCGTGACGAACTCGAGTGTGAGGTATGAGTCATAACCCGCTGCTACGAGCTCTCGGAGCACGTCGAGCCACCCGACCGATCCCTCTCCGGGCGGCCGTCGGTTGTTGTCGGCGACGTGAACGTCGGCGATCCGGTCTCCCGCGACCGCAATGGCGTCCTTCCAGGACGTCTCTTCGATGTTCATGTGGAATAGATCGAGGCAGACGCCGCAGTCGCCTCCAACCTCGGCGGCCAGCGCGAGAGCCTGGTCACAGCGGTTGACGAAGTACGTCTCGAAGCGGTTGAGCGGCTCGATCGCGAGACGGACCCCGAGTGTCGTCGCGTACTCCTGGCACTCCCGGAGCGACTCCACACACCAACCCCACTCGGTGTTCGGTGATCCCATCGGTTCGAGCTTGCCTACTGCCGAGGGTGTGATCGTGAGGATGTCGCCGTCCAAATCGCTTACGAACCGGAGAGCGTCCTTGACATACGACACGCCGGCCTGCCGGACCTTCTCGTCCGCATGCACGAGGTCGCGTCCGTCCGTCATCCGCGTCACGCCGCCCCAGCATTCGAGCCCGTGCAGCTCGAGCAGCCGTGCGACCTCGCCGGCATCGTGGAGCGCGGGCTCGGCCGAGATCTCGATTCCGTCGTAGCCGTAGCGGGCGAGCCGCTCGATCGCTGCCGCGATTGGCTCCGGGTGGATCCAGTCGTGGACGGCGAGCTTCACGGAATGGGTACGGCGTCCTCGCGGGCCGGTGGGGCACCGGCCGCCTGCAGGCGGCGAAGTTCCTCGATCGGGATGTGGCAGCGCATCCAGTGTCCCGGCTCGACCTCGACAAAGGGAGGTTCCTCCTGTTCGCAGATCGCTCCAACCTTGCGAGGACAGCGCGTGTTGAAGACGCATCCGCTCGGAGGGTCCGCGGCGCTCGGGATCTCGCCTTCGAGCCTAATTCGTTCTCGAACGGCTCCATCGATCGTCGGTACTGCGGATAGCAACGCCTCGGTGTACGGATGGTGCGGGCCAGCAAAGACGACCTCCGCGGTGCCGAGCTCCATCAGGCGACCGAGGTACAGGACCGCGATCCGGTCCGAGATGTAGCGCACGACGCCGAGGTCGTGCGAGATGAAGAGAAAAGCCACGCCGCGTTCTGCCTGCAGTTCGACGAGCAGGTTGAGGATCGCGGCCTGAACGGACACATCGAGCGCCGAAGTGGGTTCGTCACAGACGACGAGCGACGGGTTGCCGACGAAGGCTCGTGCAATCGCGACGCGCTGCTTCAGGCCGCCGGAGAGCTGGACGGGCTTTTGCGTGAGCGTACGCTCAGAAAGCCGGACCCGTTCTGCGAGCTCGAGCGCGCGCCGTTCCGCCTCAGCACCCTTTACGCCGGCAAGCTTCTTCAACGACCGGAGAAGGATGCGCTGTACAGAGTGGCGTCTGTTGAGTGCCGAGTCGGGGTTCTGGAAGACGATCTGGAGCGCGGCAAGCTCGTCCGGTGACCGCTTCGTAAAGTGCGGGGCGAGCTCGCGTCCGTCCAGCTCGATGACCCCGCTCGTCGGGTCGACGATGCCGAGCAGCGTCCGCGCGAGCGTCGTCTTGCCGCTGCCGGACTCACCGACGACGCCGAGCGTTTCTCCCGGCCAGATCGAGCTCGAGATGCCCTCGAGCGCCCGCACTTCGTGCCCGCGCTGCTTGAAGATCTTGCTGATGTCGTCGAAGCGGACGACCGGGACGCCCTCGCGCGAGACCTGCGGCAACGTGATGTCTTCCGCCAGCACCCGTGGCAGATCCGGCGCGAGCTCGTGATACCAACATCTCGTCGCGTGTCCAGGCGCTATCTCGACAAACGGCGGCTCCTCGGCCACGCAGCGCTCGTCCGCGAGCGGGCAACGGTCGGCGTACACGCAGCCGGGCATCTCGGCGCCGAGCTGGGGCAGAAACCCCGGGATCGTGTCGAGTCGGCCGTGATCCTTGCGCGCCCCTCCGCGCGGGATGCAGCGCAGTAGGCCGACCGTGTAGGGATGACGTGGGTCGTTCAGCACCGTCCTGACCGGGCCCTCCTCGACCAATCGCCCCGCGTAGAGCACCCCGACGCGGTTGCACATCTTCGCGATCACGCCGAGGTTGTGGCTGATAAAGAGGACCGATGTCTGCAGCTCTGCCTGCAGCTGCGAGACGAGGTCGAGCACTTCAGCTTCAACGGTCGCGTCGAGCCCGGTCGTCGGCTCGTCCAAGATCAGCAGTGACGGGTCCTTGGCGAGCGCCATTGCGATGATCGCCCGCTGCTGCATGCCTCCCGAGAGCTGGTGCGGATACCGACCGAGAACCGAGGCAGGATCGGCGATTTGAACACGCTGCAGCGCCTCGAGGGCGCGGCTGCCCGCCTCGCGCCGCGCGACACCACGCGCGATGAACGACTCCATGACTTGCGCGCCGACTTTGAGCGACGGGTTCAGGGCGGCACCGGGGTTCTGGTAGACCATCGCGACATCGTTCGCCCGAAGGCGACGGAGCTCGCTGCCGTTCAAGGCAAGCACGTCCTTGCCAGCGATGCGGATCGCGCCCGACCGGACGCGACCGTTTCGCGCCAGGTAGCGAACGGCCGCGAGCGCGGCCGTCGACTTACCGCAACCGGACTCGCCTACGAGCCCGTACGACTCTCCGCGCGCGACGGTCAGGTTGACCCCGCGCAGAACCTGCCGGTCCTTCCCGCGGACGCGGAAGGCGACGTCGAGCTGCTCGAACTCGAGCGCCGGAGCCGAGATCTCCGCGGCAAGGCTCACCGCTCGTAGACCTCGCGGACGCCGTCGGCGACAAGGTTTACGGCAATGACGAGCGAGGCAATAGCAAGCGCCGGGAACACCGTCGCCCACCAGTAGGGGTCGACGAACGAGTAGTACTCGAAGACCTGCACCGCCCAGTCGGGCGAAGGTGGCTGGATGCCGAGACCGATGAACGTCAGGCCCGCAACGGCGAAGATCGCATACCCGAGCCGTACCGTGAACTCGACGACGATTGGTGGCATGACGTTCGGAAGGATCTCCTTGAACATCACGTAGGGAGCCCTCTCGCCGCGCAGGCGGGCGGCCTGAACGTAGTCCAGCTCGCTCTCCGCCAGTACCGCGGCGCGCACCGTACGCGCGACGAGCGGAGCGAACACGATCCCGATCAGAATCGTGACGATGAGGGGAGATCGGCTGCCGAGCGCCGTGATCACGACGACGCCGGTCAGGATCACCGGCAGCACCAGGATGGCGTCGATGATGCGACTGACGACGTCGTCGACCCGACGGCGGAAATAGCCGATCACGAGGCCGATCGCGGTCCCGAGCACGGTCCCGAGCAGGGTCGCGGCGGGTGCCACGAGCAGGATATCCCTCGAGCCGGCGAGCACACGTGAAAAGACGTCGCGCCCGAGCGTGTCGGTGCCGAACCAGTGCTCCGAGGACGGCCCGACGAGCACGTCCTGCGACTGGTCGAAAATCGGATCGTGCGGAGTGATCCGGTCGCCGAGAATCGCAAACGTGACCCAGAAGAGCAGAACGAACACGCCGACGAGGACGGTGGGCGTGCGAAGAAGGAGTCGCAGCCGCTCGTTTCGCGCGGTGCGCGCCTCGCTCGCCGGGGCCACCAGCGTCGGCGGGGCCCCGCCTGCGCCGGGGCCGATGAGATCCGGGTCCAACGCACTCATCGGCATGCCGCTCGACGAGTGCGGGGACATAACAGATCCTTGGAGCTCTCGCCCGGCACCGGTGCGAGCTCGGGATGAGCGATCCTCATTCGGCGGTCCCGAAGCGGATTCTCGGGTTGAGAAGGCCGTAGATGATGTCTGCGACGAGAGTGACGAACAGCACGACGATGCCGAGCACCAGTACCGCGGAGGTAAGCACGGTGAAGTCGTTCTGCTGCGCCGACAGAAACACCTGTAGCCCTATTCCCTGGTAGTTGAAGAGGCCTTCTACGATCAGCAGGCCGCCGACGAGATAGCTGATCTGCGTCGCGACGACCGCGATCGTCGGAAGAAGGGCGTTGCGAAGGACGTGGCGCCGGATCACGGTGTGTGTCGGAAGCCCCTTCAAGTAGGCAGTCCGCGTGTAGTCGGCGTCCACCGCCTCGATGACGCCCGCACGCGTGATACGTGCGATGTAACCGAAGAGCACGAGGGCCAGGCAAAGCGACGGCAGCAGCAGGTGCTTCACCTGCGTCAGAGGCCCTGCCCCTTCGTCCCATTGAGCGGTGACGGGCAGCCAGCCGAGCCAGATCACGAATACGAGGATCAGGATGATTCCGGTGACGAACTCGGGAATCGCGGACATCGAGAGGCCGAAGATCGTAATTGTCCGGTCGCCTAAAGTGCCCGAACGAAGGCCCGCGACGATGCCGCCTAAAATGCTGATGGGCACGACGATCACGAAAGCAAGCGCCGCGAGCTTGAGCGAGTTGATCAGCGCCGGCTCGAGGATCGACCACACGGACGTCTGCGAGGCGAGGGAGACCCCGAGATCGCCTTGGACGAAGCCTCGCATGTAGTCGAGGTATTGGACGACTGCGGGTCGGTCGGCACCGATCTCGTGGTTCAGGCTGTCGATCGCCTCCTGCGTCGCGAACTGCCCCAAGACCGCCCTCGCTACGTTGCCGGGAAGCATCTGCGAGAGCGCGAAAACAATCACGCTGAGCAGAAACAAGGTGACGACGGCGAGGGCTAGGCGTTTGAGGATGTAACGGAGCATGCCGACGCGAAGCTCGTGGGTTGATACGGGCCGGCGCCTAACGACGCCGGCCCGTAGTCTTGAATAGCTGGATGGTCTAGGCCAGCCAGGTCTTCGCCAGCCGGAGGTGGTTGATGCTCTCGAGCTGGAAGTTCCTCACCTTGGCCGCGACCGGGGTCACAGAGGTGAAGTGGTACGCGGTGACGATCGGGACGTCGCGCTGGAGAATCGTGGTGATCCGCTTCGAGTATTTACGCTGAGTAGTTAGGTCCACCGCGGAGAGGTACGACTTGATCTCCGCGTCGAGCTTTGCGTTCTTGTAGTGCGGCGCGTTCCAGATGCCGTTAGAGGCGTAGGCGGCGGTGAGATAGACGTTCGGCACCGCACGGTGGCCCCACTCCGTGATCGTGGACGGTTTGTTGATCCACGGGGTCGTCGCGTAGTAGTCGGCACCGCCACCGTAGTACTCGGCGTCGGACATCAGCTCGATCTTGACGTCGATCCCAGCGTCCCTGGCGTACCGCTGAATCGCGGCGGCGTAGTCTGGGATCTCCTGCAGACGGTGCGTCGTGATCGTGAACGAGAGGTTCTGCGCGCCGGCGGCGGCAAGCAGCTGCCGCGCGGCGGCGACGTCGCGTCGGCGCTGGGCCACTCCGCTCGAGGATGGGTACCCGTTCCAGAACGGCGTGTCGTTGCCCAGCGTGGCGGCGCCCCTGAGTAGGCCACTGATCACGTCGGGTCGATTGATCGTGAGCGCGACCGCGCGGCGGATGCGCGGATCGTCGAATGCCGGATCGTCGGCCCGCATCGTGAACTGGCGGTGCGCCGCAGTTGGGAGGTTCAGGATCCGGAACTTGCTGTTGCCGATGAACGGTTGAGCCTCGAGCCTCGAGATCGCCGAGAGGATGTCGAGCTGCCCGGCGCGCAGCGCGAGGGCCATCGCGGTCGAAGTATCGTACGCGGTTACCCTGACGCCGTCCAGCGGTGGCTTGCCGCCCCAGTACTGGTCGTGGCGAACGAGGTTGTACTGGCGCTTCTCGGTGAAGTTTCTGAGCTTGAAAGGCCCCGTGCCGATCATGCCGCTCTTCACCCATTGGTCAGGCTTGATCGAACGCGGATAGATGATGCACTGGTAGCTCGTCTGCGAAACAAGGTAGGGGAAGGCTCCTGTCGGCTGCTTGAGCCGGAACTCGACCGTGTATTTCCCCTTCTTGATCACGCCTTCGGGGCCGAGTATGCCTTCGAAGATGGAGAGCGCCTGCGACTGCTTGTTGCCCGTGTAGAGCTTGTAGTTGGCCACGACGTCGTCGGCGGTCATCTCTCGACCGTTGTGGAACCGGACGCCTCGACGGAGCTGGAACGTCCAGACGCTGGCCGCCTTGTTCGGCTTCCACGATACGGCGAGCCACGGCCTGATCTGGTTGTTGTTGTCCGAATACGTCAGATACTCACCCGGAATGCCGGACATGCCCAGCGAGCCGGCTTCGGCGAGCTTGAACGGTTCGAGCGAGCCGCCCCACTTGGCCACGCCGACGCGAGCGGTGCCGCCAACCTTGACGGTCTCGGTCGCTGGCGCGAACGCTCCCTGCGGGGTCGCCGCGGCCCCGCCGACGACTGTCAGCGCGCTCGACATGACGCCGACGGAGAGGCCGAACATCGCGCCGCGCCGAAGGAACTCCGCGCGGTCGAGTTGACCATCGACGAGCTCGTCGATCAGGTTGTTCTCGATCGGCGTCGCATCGTTCCTGCGGAAGTCCTCGAGCGACCTCCGTGTTTCACGGTCCATGCTGCCCCCTTCGCTGCTCATTCGAGCAGTCCGTTGGATGTACCGAAATGGAGAGTTGTGGGACTCTCCTGCGCACAGGAGAGGCGGTGGGTTGGTTGCGCGGCCGGGTCCACGAGAAAACGCTTCGGCGGTTCTTGCAAGCGACCGATTGTCGTGTCAACGGTCACTGTTAGCCGTTCCCTCCGTGTCCCGCATCGCCAAGCGTGTGCTCCGATCAGACCGTCTTCCGACTGGCTCCTCGACTGCCTTTCCTGGCTCCACGAACTGCCGAAGCGAGGATAACCGGCCATTCCGCGGAAATCAAGAAGCGCTCCTAGCGTGCCACCATCATGGTATTCGACGTACGCGAGAGCAGAAAGTCGGGCACCTTTCGCAACCTCACGCGACCGGTCTCCTCCTCCCAGATCCGCTCGAGGTAGGAGAGGTGCTCGTCCATCGCCTCGTCGATCCCTTCCTCGTCGCCGCTCATGATCGCCCGCAGCGTACGCTCGTGAATCGCGACCTCGAGCGCGGCATCGTGCGGCGCGCGCGGAGTCATGTCGCGGGCGATCTCGAGCCGCTCCAGAAGCACCCGCATCAGCTGGACGACCGTCGTGTTCCGTGTTGCCCTCGCCATGATCAGGTGAAAGCGGTAGTCGAGTTGCATCA
>JALZOK010000005.1:34078-96934 GCA_030857225.1 Actinomycetota bacterium | reverse complement strand
GCTCGACTGGGAGATGGGCGCGATCGGGGACCCGCGAGCCGACCTCGGTTACCTGCTCGCAACGTACAGCGAGCCCGAGGGCCCTCCTAATCCGCTCGGCACGTCGCCGGTAACGGCGCTTCCCGGGTTCCCTTCCAAGTCCGAGCTGGCCGACCTCTACATAGCGCGGAGCGGTCGCGCCGTCGACTCGCTGTCGTGGTTCGAAGGACTCGCCCTCTGGAAGGCGGCCGTCTTTTGTGAGGCGATCTACGGCAGGTACGTCCGGGGTGAGCTCGGGGCGGAAGACGAACGAGCCGCGCGCTTCGAGCAAGGTGTCCCGTATCTCGCCGACGCGGCGGCCGTGGCCATTTCGTCCGGCGCGGTCTAGAGCGCGATTTCGGCGAGTGCTCGCAGCGCTTCGGGCTGCTGGGTGGAGACGAGCAGCGAGGTCGCGCCCGATTCGCGCCACGCAGCCAGGCGCTCGGCGAGCCGCTCCTTCGGCCCGACGAGGGCGACCTCGTCGATGAACGAGTCCGGAATGGCAGCAGCGGCGTCGCGCTTGTTCCCGCCCAGATAGAGATCCTGGACCTTCCGCGCCTCGTCCTCATAGCCGTACCGCGCGAAGAGGTTGTTGTAGAAGTTCTTCCCGCGCGCGCCCATGCCGCCGATGTAGAGCGCGTAGTAGGGCTTGAGAAACTCGCGTCCGGCCTCGACGTCGTCGATCAGGATCGCGGGCGCGGTCGGTGCGACGTCGAAATCCTCGCGGGGGCTCGCCAGCTCGGAAGCGAAGACCTTCGGGGCCTGCTCCGGCGACCAGAAGATCGGCAGCCATCCGTCCGCGATCTCGAACGCCTGCGCGACCGCCTTCGGGCCGATCGCTGCGATGTAGATCGGGATGTCGGCGCGCAGCGGCCGCGCCATCAGCTTGAGCGGCTTGCCGAGTCCCGTCCCGTTCGAGAACGGGATGTCGTAGTGCTCGCCGTGGTGCTCGACGAGTTCGCGGCGAAGCGCCGTGCGTACGATCTCCACGTATTCGCGCGTCTTTCCGAGGGGCTTTCCCCACGGCTCGCCGTGCCACCCCTCGACGACCTGCGGCCCGGAGGTGCCGAGCCCCAGCAGGAAGCGGCCCTCGGAAAGAAGGTCGAGCGTCGCCGCCGTCATCGCCGTATTCGCGGGTGTGCGACCGGGGATCTGCATGATCGCGCTTCCGAGCTTGATCCGCGTCGTCGTCGCTCCGAGCCATGCGAGGACGCTGACGCAGTCGGTTCCCCAGGCCTCGGCGGCCCAGGCGGAGTCGTATCCGAGGCGCTCCGCTTCCTGCGCGAGGGCGATCGGCTCGAGCGGGCTCGTGCCCGGCGGCGCGTATCCCATGTAGAACCCGAGGCGCATCGGTGCGATGCTAATGCCGTGACGATCGCCGATCTCCGTCCGACCGACGACGTGCTCGAGCTCAGGGCGCGTGTGCGCGCCTTCATGGAGGAGCACGTGTACCCGAACGAGCGGGCGCTCGACCGCGAGGACGACGGGGCCGACAAGCTCGTTGTGCGACTGCGGTCAGTCGCGAAGGACGAAGGCCTGTGGGCTCCCCACCTGCCCCCCGAGGCCGGCGGCTCGAACGGGAGCTTCCTCACCTATGCGTTTCTGAACGAGGAGATCGGACGGTCGCTCTGGGGGCAGTTGATCCTCGGCTGCCAGGCCCCGGACGCGGGCAACGGGGAGATCCTGTGGCAGTTCGGGACCGAGGAGCAGAAGGAGCGCTGGCTCAAGCCGCTCGTCGCGGGCGAGATGCGCTCGTTCTTCTCCATGACCGAGCCGGACGTGTCTGGGTCGGACCCGACGGGACTGAAGACGCGCGCGGTGCGGGATGGCGACGAGTGGGTGATCGACGGCCACAAGTGGTTCTCGTCGGGCGCCGAGGGGGCGTCCTTCGGGATCGTGATGGCGGTCACGGATCCCGATGCCGAGCCGCATCGCCGCGCGACGCAGATCGTCGTTCCGGCCGCAACTCCCGGCGTAGAGGTCGTTCGTGCAACACCCACGATGGGCCATCGCGGACGAGGGTGGACGACCCATTGCGAGGTGCGCTACACGGGTGTGCGCGTGCCGGTCGAACACATGCTCGGCGAGGAGGGCGACGGGTTCCGGATTGCACAGAAGCGGCTCGGCCCAGGCCGCATCCATCACGTGATGCGCTGGCTCGGACAGATGCAGCGCGCGTTCGAGCTGATGTGCTCGTATTCGCTGGAGCGACAGGCGTTTGGCGGTCCGCTCGCGGAGAAGCAGACCGTCCAGAACTGGATCGCGGACTCTGCGGCAGAGATCCAGGCGTGCCGGCTGCTGACCCTCGATGCCGCGCACAAGATCGACCAGGGTGACGAGGCTCGCGTCGAGGTCTCGTTGATCAAGTTCTACGCCGCGAAGGCGCTGAACGACGTCGTCGACCGCGCGGTGCAGGTGCACGGCGCTCGCGGTCTGACGGACGAGACACCGCTGGCGGGGATGCTGGCGCAGGCGCGCGGAGCGCGGATCTACGACGGCCCGGACGAAGTGCACCGCATGGTCGTCGCCCGACGCATTCTCAAGTCGTTCGCCGCGGGCGACGGCTGGCGCTTCGACTGACACCGGTCTGGGATCGGTTCAGCCCACCGGCTTGTGTGGTCAGCCCAGCCCGCGTTTTGCCGGCAGCGGAACGAAGGAGCTCGTCGTGCGCTGGTACTCCGCGTAGTCCTCGCGGCTCCGGAGCGCCTGCGCCTCGGTCGCCGGAATGCCCGTGACACGAAGCAGGAGATAGAGGAGCACGGCCGGGACGAGCCAGGACACCCAGCCCCACGGAGAAGCCGTCGCGATCAGCGCGACCCCGAGCCAGGTGACCCACTCGAAGAAGTAGTTCGGGTGGCGCGACCAGGACCAGAGCCCGTTCCGGGCCGTCTTCCCCTTGTTCGCTGGATCGGCGCGCCAGCGCGAGAGCTGCCAATCCGAAGCGATCACGCCGAGATTCCCGATGACCCAGATCGCCGCACCGGTCCACTCGAGCGTCCGCAGGCCGTCCGTGGAGTCAAGGGTGACGAAGGCGTAGGGGAGCGAGAAGAACACGACGAGCGCCGCCTGGAACTGGAAGAACCAGAAGAACTTCCGGTTCGCGTTCTCGCCCCACTTCTCCCGCAGAGCCTGGTAGCGGCCGTCCTCCTCCTTACCGAGCACGCGGTTGAACAAGAGGTACAGCCCTAGCCGGAAGCCCCAGATCGACGCGAGCACGGCAGCGAGCACACGGTGTGCGACATCGCCGTCCGCGAGCACCGCGTACGCGAGCGCGGTGCAGGCGATCAGGATCGCCCACGCGACGTCGACGTGGCTCGCGTCGTGGATCCGGACCTGCAATGCCCAGAGCAGACCCATCGCGACCGACGCGAGCATGGCCCCGACGGCGAGCAGACCCCAGATCGATTCGATCACGTCTCGGATCCGGGTGCGATCACCGGCAGGCCCTCTCGCGTCGCCGCATCGGCGAGCTGGTGGTCGTAGCAGACGAACCCGCGCAGCAGCCCTTGGCTCGTGAGCGCGCTCGCGAGGTGGATCGCGTCGAGCGCGCGCAGCTCGGGCGCCAGGGTTACCGCCATGCCCTCGACCGCGGCGTCGAGCTCGATGATCTCGAGCGTTCCTGCAATCGCGTCGGCACGGTCGGTGCTCGCGCCACCGCGCCGCGCAACGCGGCGGAGCTCCACGATGCCGACCCTGCTCGTCACTAGCGTGTCGTCCACGCTTTCGAGGAAGCCGGCGAGCGCCGCGCTCTCGTGCTCCCGGCGAACGAGCTTCAGCGTCGCCGACGAGTCGAGGTAGAGCACCCGGCTAGTACCGCTCGCTGGCGCGTATCTCTTCGAGAATCTCCGTGAGCGGCCGCTGCCCCGGCTTGGGCTCCGGAATCGGCCCGAGGGACTTGAAGTCGAGTCGCGCGCGAGTGATTGTCAGGCCTCGCGCCTCGAGCACCGTCAGCTCGTCCTCGCGCTCGCGCCGCGGTACCAGCGCGGCGACAACCTTGCCGCGCTCGGTGACCTCGATAGTCTCGCCCGCCTTCACGCGGTCGATGTAGCGCGACAGGTTCTGCCTCAACTCGCGGATCCCGGCCACAGTCATGTGCGTCACACTGTAGCGCTACGCGTTAGCGGGGCCCCGGAACGCCCTTGAACTCGTACTGCAAGGGCTCGCGGCCAGGCTGCACGATCCAGGCCTCGCCCGTGCCTTCGCTCTTGTACGCGGCCCAGACGCCTTCGGCCACCCTCGAAGGCTCGAGCAGCCGGTAGCCCCGCCCGCCGAGCTCCTGCTTGAAGTGGGCGGGAAGAAGCCCCGTGTCGGCCCAGCCCGGACACACCGCCTGGATGCGGATCCCGCGCTTCTGAAGCTGCGCCGCCACGGAGCGGACGAAGCCGACGACGGCGTGCTTGGTGAGTCCGTAGATGGGGTCGTCGGGAATCGCGGTCAGACCTGCGAGTGACGCGGTGACGATGATCGTGCTGCCCGTGGGCATCACGCGATCGAGTCGCCGAACTCCGAATACGACGCCGTCGACGTTGACGCCGATCGCGCGCCGGTACTGGTCGTTAGTGAGGCTGCCGACACCGTTCCCGCCGGTCAGGACGCCCGCGTTCAGGCAGGCGAGGTCGACCGAGCCGATGTGCTCCCAGGCCTCGGGGTCGGTCACGTCGAACCCGTTCACGAGGTCGAGCTCCCGTACCTGGAACCCCTCGGCGCGCAGCTTCTCCACGATCGCGCTCCCGATACCTCCCGCGGAGCCCGTCACCAACGCCGTCACGGAATCAGCACCACCTTTCCTGTCGTCTTGCGCTCCTCGATCAGGCGGTGCGCTTCGCCCGCCTGCTCCAGCGGAAACTCTGCACCCACGATCGGCCGGACGATCCCGCCTTCCCAGAGGCGGAGGACGTCGCGCGCGGCCTGCTCGACGAGATCCGGGTTCCGCCCGATCAGCCGACCGAGGTAGAAGCCGTGCACGCCGATATTGCGGCCGACGAGCCACGTCGGGCTCACGTCCTGCCAGAGCCCGCCCGCGTAGCCGACCGCGACGGCGGTTCCCATGGGCTTGAGGAGTGAGAGCGAGGTCGCGAACACGTCGCCGCCGACGAGATCGAAGACGGCATCGACCGGCTCGAGCTCGCCGATTCCCTCGTACGTCACGGCCTCGACCGCCCCGAGCGAACGCGTGACCTCGAGCTTCTCTTCGCTTCCGACCGCGGCTACCGGCTGGCCGTTCAGCACCTTCACGAGCTGGATCGCGGCAGTGCCGACCGCGCCGGCGGCCGCGGTCACGAGCACCCGCGCTCCGAACGCAACCTTGAGGAGCTGCGTCAACGGGATCCAGGCGGTGAGAAAGGCCATTGGAAACGCGGCGCCTTCCGCGAAGCTCGCGTTGGCGGGAAGGGCGAGGAGCCAACGCCGATCGACCGCAACCCGCTCGGCATAGCCGCCACCTTCGGTCCGCACGAAGCCCATGACGCGGACGCCGTCCAGCTCCCCGGCGATCTCCGAGCCGAGCACGGCTGGCAGCTCGGGCATCTGCGGGTAGCGGCCGAGGCGGACCAGGACGTCAGCGAAGTTGATCCCGCACGCGCGAACATCGACGATCGCGGCTCCCTCACCCGCCGCCGGCTCGGGCACCTCCTGGACGGACAGCTGCTCGGGCCCACCCGTTCCTGTGAGAACGACCGCCCTCAACGCCCGGTGAAGTGGGGCTCGCGCTTCTCCAAGAAAGCGGCCACCCCCTCCGCGCCGTCTTCGCTCGAGAGACAGCGTCGGAAGCCGTCAGCCTCGCGGCGCAGACCCTCCTCGAGCGAAAGGTCGCGCGTCGTCCGGGCGAGCTCTCGAAGCACTCCGATCGCGACCGGCGAGCGGTCTGCGATAGCACGGGCGATTCCGACGGCCGTGTCGAGCAGCTCTTCCTTCGGCACGACACGCTCGATGAGCCCCCACTCGTACGCGGTCGGCGCGTCGATGAACTCGCCGGTCATGTTGAGCAGGAGCGCCCGACCGAGCCCGACCAACCGCGGCAACCGCTGAGTGCCGCTGCCTCCGGGAATCAGTCCGAGCTTGATCTCGGGCTGACCGAGCTGCGCGTCCTCCGAGGCAACCCGGATATCGCAGCACATCGCGAGCTCGAGTCCACCTCCGAGGCAGAAGCCGTGGATCGCGGCGACGAACGGCGTGTGCGCCGCATCCATCCGCGCACCGAGCTTCTGGAGGCCGCGCGCAGAGCCGCTCTCACCGGTCGCTGCCTTCTTTAGAGCCGGGAACTCGGAGATGTCCGCTCCTGCCACGAAGGCGCGCTCGCCGGCCCCTTTGAGCACGATCGCGCGCACGCCCGCGTCGTGATCGAGGCGATCGATCTCGGCTTCGAGCTCCTCGAGGAGAGGCGCCGAGAGCGCGTTGACGGGCGGGTGGTCGATGGTGACGGTGGCGACGTAACCGTCCTGCACCGTCGAGACGAACTCGCCCACCTACGCCGTCTCCGCGTGCTCGGGCTGGCCAGCGAACTGCTCACGCAACGCTGTCTTACGGAACTTGCCGACAGCGGTCTTCGGGATCTCCTCCACGACCTCGAAGCGCTCCGGCAGCCACCACTTTGCGAAGTTCGGCGCGAGGAACTCGCGGAGCTCGTCATCGGTTGCGGTTTCACCCTCCCGGAAGACGCAGACGGCGAGCGGCCGCTCCGACCACTTCTCGTCGGGAATCGCGATCACGGCGGCCTCCGCCACGGCAGGGTGTCCCATCAGCGCGTTTTCGAGCGCGACGGTCGAGATCCACTCACCGCCCGACTTGACGAGGTCCTTCGAGCGGTCCTGGATCTCGATGTAGCCGTGCGGCTCGATGGTCACGATGTCGCCGGTCTTGAACCAGCCGTCGTCGGTCCAGCGATCGGCGCCCTCGGGACTGTCGTGATAGGCGGACGAGACCCAGACGCCGCGCACCTCGAGCTCTCCCATCGTCTCACCGTTCCAGGGCACGAGCCCTTCGGCGCCGCGAGCGCGAATCTCGACGAACGGGGCCGGGACTCCCTGCTTGGCGCGGTAGCGAAACTGCTCCTCCTCGGAAAGCTCGCGCTCACGGCTGGTCAGCTCGGAAACCGTCCCCAGCGGGCACATCTCTGTCATTCCCCAGGCCTGCAGGATGCTGAGCCCGTGACGCTTCTCGAACGCCTCGATCATCGACTGCGGAGCCGCCGAGCCGCCGACCACCATGCGGCGGACGGACGACGTATCCCACTTGCCGGGGTTTGCATCGAGCTCCTTCAGGATCCCCATCCAGATCGTCGGCACGCCCGCCGTGATCGTCACCTTCTCCTGCTGAAACGCGTCGAGCAGGCTCTCGCCGTCGAGGAACGGGCCGGGGAAGACCTGTTTCGCACCAACGAACGTGCAGGTGAACGGGAAGCCCCAGGCATTCGCGTGGAACATCGGCACGACCGGCAGGACCACGTCGTGCTCGGTGACCGAGAGCACGCCGGCCATCGCCGACGCGAGCGAGTGCACGGCGAGCGCACGGTGCGAGTAGACGGCGCCTTTCGGCTGCCCGGTGGTGCCGCTCGTGTAGCACATGGCTGCCGCAGCTCGCTCGTCGATTTCCCTGTCGGGGAGATCGCCCGGCTCCGCGCTCGCGAGGAGATCCTCGTACTCGATCGCGCCGTCGGGCGTCGGCCCTTCGCCGATCGCGATCACGTGCTCGAAGCCGGCACGCTCGCGGAAGTTCTCGACCAGCGGCCAGAGCACCTTGTCCGCGATCAGCACCTTGTCGCCCGCATGCGTCGCGATGTAGGTCAGGTCGTCGGGATGGAGGCGGAGGTTGAGCGTGTGCGTGACCATTCCGCCCACGGGGACGCCGATGTAGACCTCCAGGTGCTGGTAGTGGTTCCAGGCGAAGGTGCCGACGCGGTCGCCGTCCTTCAGGCCGAGCTCGTTCCGGAGAGCCGCAGCCAGGCGCCGGGCCCGTGGTGCGAACTCCGCATACGTGTAGCGATGCCAGCTCTTGTCCGGTAGGCGCGTGGCGATCTCTCGATCCCCGAAGAGCTGCTCGCCGCGGCGCAGGATCGCCGGCACGTTGAGCTGGTAATCCATGATCAGGCCTTCCACCTCAGCCTCCTTGAGTGAGTGAAACCGGCAGCGGGTTGATGCCGATCGCCGTGGGGTTTACGTCGAGCAGCGAGGCGGCCACCTCGGCCCGCAGCGTCGAGCTCGAGGCGGCGTAGCTCTCGATCCAAAGCGCGCGCTTATAGAGGCGCTGTAACACGTGCTCCCAGGTGAAGCCGATCCCGCCGTGCACCTGGATCGCGGTTTCGCAAACCTGCACCGCAGCTTCGGCCGCGAAGGCCTTGGCCGCTGCGGCGGCGACCGGGGCCCGCTCGCCCGCGTCTTCCGTTCCTTGGGCGACGCACCAGGCGGCCCAGAGCGAGAGCGAACGCGCGAGCTCGAGGCGGGTGTAGGCATCGGCGAGCGGGTGCGAGACGGCCTGGTAGACCCCGATGAGCTTTCCGAATTGCTCGCGCGTGGATGCGTGCTCGATCGCAAGCTCCAGCGCCCGCTTCGCGACACCGCAGGCCTCGACGGCCAGCGCGGCAAGCGTGCGATTGCGGATCTCCTCGAGAACACTGGAATCGGCGAGACGGCGTCCGGGCTCGCCACCGCGTACGACTCCCATAGGTCGCGTTTCATCGGTTGTCGAGAGGATCTCGCGCTCGGCTCCCTCGAGCTCGTAGATCCCGTCGCCTCCGACGATCGCGATCCGGTCGGCGGTGTCGAGATCGGGCACGAGCGGGCCGAAGGCGAGCGTCCAGCTCGTCTCTCCCGACGCCACCTCGGCCCTCAGGTCGTCCGGCAGCGCCGGCAGCGAGACGGCGATGGTCGAGAAGAACGGTCCGCGATAGAGCGCGCGTCCCAGCTCCTCGTGGAGCACGGCTTCCTCCACGAAGCCGAGGCCGGCGCCGCCGTCCTCCTCCGCGATCGAGACGCCCGTCCAGCCGAGCTCGGCCAGGTCTTTCCACGACGGCTCGGGATTGGCTGCCAGAAACGCGCGAGCCTGTTCGCGAAGCGAATCCTGCTCGGGTGTGAAGGTGAAGTCCATCAGCGCGACTTGGGGAGACCGAGCACGCGCTCGGCGACGATGTTGCGGAGAACTTCCGAGGTGCCCGCCTCGATCGTGTTCCCGCGGCTTCGAAGCTGCTGGTGCTGCCAGTAGCCGCCGTAGGGGGCGTTCTCCTCGGCAAGCGCCGCGTCCGGGCCGAGGAGCTCGAGCGCGAGCTTGGTCACACGCTGGTTGGCCTCCGACCAGACGAGCTTGGAGATCGATCCTTCGGGCCCGGGCATCCCCGTCTTCACGAGCTTGGAGAGCGCGCGGTAGTTCGTGAAGCGGAGCGCCTGTGCTTCGATCCACTCGCGCGCGATCCGGTCGCGTTGCAGCGAATCGGCACCGCGGTCGCGGGCCAGCGCGGCGAGCTTGCGGACCTGCACTTCGAGCGCGGCCTGCAGCGCGAAGCCGAGCGTCCCGCGCTCGTGCAGAAGGGTCGTCATCGCCACCTGCCACCCGCGCCCGATCTCGCCGAGGAGGTTCTCCGTTGGGACCTTCGCGCCGTCGAAGAAGATCTCGTTGAACTCGGCTTCGCCTGTGATCTGGGTGAGCGGCCGCACCTCGACGCCCGGCGCTTTCATGTCGACGATGAGGTACGTGAGGCCCGCGTGGCGCGTAGAGGCCGGGTCGCTGCGCGTGAGCAGGATGCAGAAGCTCGCGAGGTGCGCGAACGACGACCACACCTTCTGCCCGTCCACGACGAAGTGACCGTTCTCCTGGCGCGCGCTCGTCCGCACGCCGGCGAGATCCGAGCCCGCTCCCGGCTCTGAGAAGCCCTGGCACCAGATCTCCTCCGCGGAGAGGATCGGCTCGAGGTAGCGCGCCTTCTGCTCCTCCGAGCCGTGCGCCATGATCGTCGGACCGGCCATGCCGAGGCCGATCACGCCGACGTGCGGCGGCGCCTCGGCGCGAGCCATCTCCTCGAGAAAGATCGCCTGATGCGTGTACGACGCTCCGCTGCCCCCGTACTCCTTGGGCCAGGTAAGACCGGCGTAACCCGCTTCGTGCAGCGCCCGGCTCCAGGCCCGCATCTCCTCCCCCTCGAAGCGAGCCGCTCCGCCACGGTGGCCCTGCAGCTCCTCGGGGAGGTTCTCCTCGATCCAGGAGCGAAGCTCGCCCCTGAACGCAGCCTCGTCGGCGGTGTCCCGCAGGTCCATCGAGAACGATCCTAACGGTCTGGCTCCGATGCACCTGGCGCGTCTTCTCCAAGCCACTTCGCGCCGCCGGCGACAGCGCTTTTGACGTCAGCTCTGGGCTTCCACCTCCAGGACTCTCAAAGACTCGTCTCGAGTGCGACCCGGCGTCAGGTCAGCTTTGTCGCACCTCTGTTTTGAAAGTGCGGCTGGCTGAGGAGGCTCCGGTCACCGCCGCGTTGCCGGTTGGAGCGCCGCGCGTTTAGGGTAGAGCGCCGATGGCCCTGCTCTCGGTTCGGGACGTCACACTCCGCTTCGGGGGCATCGTCGCCCTCGATGGCGTCTCCTTCGACGTCCAGGAAGGACACATCTCTGGGCTCATCGGCCCGAACGGCGCCGGCAAGACCACCGCGTTCAACGTCATCACGCGCCTCTACAAGCCCGACTCGGGTGCGGTCGACCTCGACGGCGAATCGATTCTGAGGGCGCCGCCGCACAAGATCGTGCAGAAGGGCATCGCGCGCACCTTCCAGAACATCCAGCTCTTTCGCTCGATGTCGGTGCTCGAGAACGTCCTCGTGGGAGCGCACGGGCGCGGACGAAAGGTGGGAGAGACGGAGGCGCTCGAGGTTCTCGATGTCGTCGGGCTGAAGGAGCGAGCGCACTTCCCCGCTGCGGCGCTGCCCTACGGGATCCAGAAGCGGGTCGAGTTGGCGCGCGCTCTCGTTGCGAAGCCGCGCCTTCTGTTGCTCGACGAGCCTGCGGGTGGCCTGAATCACGAGGAGGTGGCCGAGCTCGGCGCTTTCGTCCGCAGGCTCCGCGACGACCTCGAGCTCACGATTCTGCTCGTCGAGCATCACATGAACCTCGTCATGTCGATCTCCGACCATGTGAATGTCCTCAGCTTCGGCCGAAAGATCGCCGACGGCGCGCCGGCGCAGGTGCGGGCCGACCCCGCGGTGATCGAGGCGTACCTCGGCAGCGAGGATGAGGACGAGGAGCCGGCGTCTGACTCGAGCCGGCCTGTGGCCCCGGCCAACGAGCCACCTGACGAGGACGAGCGCGCATGACCACACTCCTCGAGCTCAATCAGGTGGAGGCGCACTACGGTCCTGTGCAAGCGCTCCGCGACGTCTCGCTCACGGTCGCGCAGGGCGAGGTCGTCGCGGTTCTCGGCGCCAACGGGGCGGGCAAGACGACGACCCTGCGCGCGATCTCCGGCACCGTCGCGCGCAGCGGGAGCATCGAGCTCGACGGAAAGCAGATCAGGGGTGGTCCCGAGGCTGCCGCCAAAGCGGGGATCGCGCACGTTCCCGAGGGCCGCGGCACCTTCGTCGAGCTGAGCGTCACCGAGAACCTCAAGCTCGGCGCCTACAGCCGTCGCGACCGCCGGGTGAAAGAGGACATCGCGCGGATGTCCGAGTACTTCCCGTGGATGGTCGAGCGGGGCGGCCAGCGCGCGGGGACGCTTTCCGGAGGCGAGCAGCAGATGCTCGCGCTCGCGCGAGCGCTGATGGGTAGGCCGCGGCTCCTTCTCCTGGACGAGCCGTCCCTCGGTCTCGCGCCGATGATCGTGCGGGAGTTCTTCCGCATCGTCCGTGAGCTGAACGAGAAGGACGGGCTGACGGTGCTCGTCGTCGAGCAGGATGCGCGCATCGCCCTTCGCAGCTCCTCGCGCGCATACGTACTCGAGGTCGGCCGGGTGGCGCTGACGGGGACGAGCGAGCAGCTACAGGGAGACGAGTCGGTGCGCCGCTCGTACCTGGGGTACTAGACATGTCTCTCATCCTCGCCGCAGCCTTCGCCGACTTCATGCAGCAGGTCGTGTCCGGCCTGGCCTCGGGTGGGATCTACGCGTCGCTCGCTCTCGCGCTCGTCATCATCCACCGCTCGACCGGGGTCATCAACTTCTCGCAGGGTGAGATGGCCACGCTCTGCACCTACATCGCCTGGACGCTGACCGTCAACCACGGCTGGAGCTACTGGCCGGCGTTCGTCGCGACGGTCGGCTTCTCGTTCCTCTTCGGCGTCGTCACCCACCGCATCGTCATCCGGCCGGTCGAGCGCGGAAACGTCCTGCGGGTCGTCATCGTCACGATCGGCTTGCTGATTGCGATCAACGGCTTCGTCGTCTGGCAATGGAGCGGGGAGCCGCAGGCGCTTCCGAGCCCCTTCGGCACGGACACGTTCGATGTCGGGGGTGTCGTCGTCTCGGTCCAGGACATCGGCACGATCGCCGTCACCATCGGGATCGTCATCCTCCTCTGGCTCCTCTTCCAGTTCACGAAGGTGGGTCTCGCGCTGCGGGCCGCCGCGGTCAATCCGAACGAGGCGCGCCTGGTGGGAGTGCGGGTGACCTGGATGCTGGCGCTCGGATGGGGGCTCGCCGCGGTGCTCGGCGCCGTTGCCGGAATGCTCACGGCGCCCAGCGTCGGCCTCGATCCGCAAATGATGCAGCCGATCCTCATCTACGCGTTCGCGGCGGCTGTCCTCGGGGGCATCGACTCTCCGCTCGGCGCGGTCGTGGGAGGGCTCACGCTCGGGGTGATGCTGAACCTGATCGGCGTCTACGTCGACTTCGTCGGCGCGGAGCTCAAGCTGCCGGTCGCGCTGCTCGTGATCCTCATCGTCCTCGTGCTGCGGCCGTCGGGCCTGTTCGGCCGGGCGGAGGTCAAGCGCGTATGACGCCCAACGTCATCCGCATCACCGGCTTCGTCGGCTTCGCTCTGCTCGTGGTGTTCGTCTTCCTGCTTCCCGAGTGGATCAGCACCTTCCGCGCCCAGCAGTTCGCCTACGTAGGCATCTACTTGATCGCGCTCCTCGGCCTCAACATCCTGACCGGGTACACCGGGCAGATCTCGCTCGGGCACGGCGCCTTCATGGCGATCGGCGGATACACCACCGCGCTCCTCATGGCCGGAAACGAGCAGTTCGGCCAGGAAGGGCTGCTCGGGATCGGCGGCGGGATGAAGGACGTCTGGACGATCCCCATCGCGGGCCTCGTCGCCGGGCTCTTCGGGCTCGCGTTCGGCCTCCCGGCGCTTCGCCTCTCCGGGCTCTATCTCGCGCTGGCGACGTTTGCGATCGCCGTCGCGCTACCGTCGGTCGTCAAGCGCTTCGAGGAGTTTTCGGGCGGCGGCTCGGGGGTCAATCTGTTCGGCATCCCCGAGCTCACCGCAGGAATCGTCCCCGTCGAGATCGCCGGTCAAGAGCTCGGGTTCAACGACTGGCTCTACTACCTCTGTTGGTCGATCGCGCTCGTGCTGTTCGCCGTCGCCTGGCTCATCCTCCGCGGGCGAACCGGCCGCGCCTTCCGCGCGGTTCGCGACAGCGAGACGGCCGCGGTCTCGTCCGGCGTGAGCCTTGCGCACTACAAGACGCTCGCCTTCGGGATCAGCGCCGCATACGCCGGGGTAGCCGGCTCGCTCTTCGCCATCGCGACCACGTTCGTCAACCCCGACACGTTCCCGATCGCGCTCTCGATCTTCCTCCTGGTCGGTATGGTCGTGGGCGGGCTCGGCGGGCTCTCCGGACTTGTCGTGGGCGCGATCTTCATTCAGTTTCTGCCGCTCTGGGCCCAGGGCGAGGGCGTGGCCTCACGGCTCCCCGACGCCATCGTCGAGCGCACGAAGGAGCCGGGCGCGCCGGCGATCATCTACGGCATCGTCCTCATCCTGCTCATGTTCTTCCTGCCGAACGGAGTGGGCGGTCTCTTCCGCCGGGCGGGGCAGACGCTGACAGGCTGGCGCTACTCTCGTAGCGAATGACAACCCGGAGGAGACGACGATGAGACTACGGCCCGCGCTCGTGGCGATCGGAGTTGTCGGCGCCCTCGCACTCGGCGCGCTTCCAGGCGCGTTCGCCGGAGCGACCGCCGATCCGGGCATCACACCGACAACGATCGTGCTCGGCGGAACCTCGCCGCTCACCGGCCCAGCAGCCGCGTACGCCTCCGTCGCGCGCGGCGCGAAAGCCTACTTCGACTCCGTCAACGCGAAGGGCGGCGTCGCGAAGCGGAAGCTCGAGTACAAGATCGTCGACGACGCCTACAACCCGGCCCAGTCGGTTCAGGCGACGCGTCAGCTCGTCGAGCAGGAGAAGGTCTTCGCGATCTTCAACTCGCTCGGTACCGAGCAGAACATCGCCGTCCGCGAGTACCTGAACCAGACGAAGGTGCCCCAGCTCTTCGTGGCCTCCGGCGCGACCACCTGGGGGCGCGACGCCGCGAAGTACCCCTGGACGATCGGATTCCAGCCGAGCTACCAGGCCGAGGGCCTGGTGTACGGGCAGTACGTCGCGAAGACGTTGAAGAAGGCGAAGATCGCCGTACTTCTCCAGAACGACGACTATGGCAAGGATCTCCTCGTCGGGCTCAAGCGGGGCCTCGCGCGCTCGGGCTCGAAGGTCGTTGCGGCGGAGTCCTACGAGGTGACCGCTCCGGACGTGCAGTCGCAGGTCGCGAAGCTCAAGTCGTCGGGCGCAAATGTCCTCGCGATCTTCGCCACGCCGAAGTTCGCGATCCAGGCGTTCGTCTACGCGAACCGGCTCGCGTGGAAACCGCGGATCATCAACAACTCCGTCTCCGGCGCCTCGAACATCATGCTGCTCGCATCCGAGGGCGGGAAGAACAAGTCGATCGAGGGCGCGATCTCGCTCAACTTCCTCAAGGACCCGACCGATGCGAAGTGGAAGAACGATCCGGGGATCAAGACCTACCGCTCGGTGATGGGGAAGTATGCGAAGGGCGCGAACCTGAGCGACGTCTACCACGTGTACGGGATGGCGGTCGCGTTCGAGACGGTCTCGCTCTTCAAGCGCCTGGGGGCGAACCCGACTCGCGCGGGGCTACTCGCGCGGGCACGCTCGATCACGAGCCCGGCGAACCCGTTCCTCCTTCCCGGAATTGCGGTGAGGACGGGGAAGGGCGACAACTTCCCGATCCAGCAGGGCCAGCTCCAGCGCTGGACGAAGGGCAAGTGGGTCCCGTTCGGCGGGCTCTGGGAGTCGAGCCGGCTCTAGGTTCCAGACCTCATCCCAGCTCGCACGTGCCTCGGGGATCAGGCTTCTCACTTGCATCATCGACGTATGCTCGCGGAGAACGTGAGCATGACCCCCGATCTGCTCGACGCGCCTCTCGAAGATCTCCTCGCAGAGGCGCGTCGGCTGCGCTCGGGGCCGCTCGTCACGTACTCGCCCAAGGTCTTCATCCCGTTGACGACTCTTTGTCGCGACGTCTGCGGCTACTGCACGTTCGCGCGCCCGCCGGGGCGCGGGGAGCGCGCGTTCATGACCGAGGACGAGGTGTTGACGATTGCGCGCGCCGGGGCGGCTGCCGGCTGTCGCGAGGCGCTCTTCACGCTCGGGGACAAGCCCGAGCTCCGTTACAAGGTCGCGCGGGAGGAGCTCCGAGCGCTCGGGTGCGAGACGACGATCGAGTACCTCGCTCGCTGCGCCCGCCTGGTTCTCGAGGAGACCGGCCTTCTCCCGCATCTGAACCCCGGCGTCATGACTAGCGAGGAGCTCGAGCTCCTGCGGCCGGTCTCGGCCTCGATGGGGATCATGCTGGAGACGACTGCTGACCGGCTCGGGAAGCGGGGAGGACCGCACTGGGCCTCACCGGACAAGATTCCGACGCGCCGCCTGGAGACAATTCGCCTCGCCGGCGAGCTCCGGATCCCCTTTACGAGCGGAATCCTGATCGGGATCGGCGAGACCCGCGAGGAGCGGATCGAGGCGCTGCTCGCGCTACGCGAGCTCGGGGAGGAGCACGGGCACATCCAGGAAGTCATCGTCCAGAACTTCCGCGCGAAGCCGGGGACGCGCATGGCTGCACACCCCGAGCCCTCACTGGACGACCACCTGTGGACGATCGCGGTCGCGCGCATCCTGCTCGGTTCCGACTGGCACGTGCAGGCGCCGCCGAATCTCGCTTACGAAGACTTCCCCCGGCTGCTCGACGCTGGCATCGACGACTGGGGCGGTGTCTCGCCGGTGACAATCGACCACGTCAACCCCGAGGCGCCCTGGCCTGAGATCGAGCGCCTCGCCGAAGCGACTTCGAGCCGCGGGCTCGAGCTCGCGCCTCGGCTCGCCATCTATCCCGAGTACGGGGCTGATTTGGAGCGCTGGTGCGATCCGGCGGTGGCCCCGCACGTTCGCCGCGCCGCCGACGCGGCCGGGCTCGCGCGGGACGACGCGTGGGCTCCCGGCGAGCCGAGCCAGATTCCCTTCGTCGTCGGACGCGACGCGGTGCCGCTCGAGCTCTCCGGCGACGAGCTGGGCGAGGAAGAGCTGACGCGCCTGCTCGAGTCGCGCGGGGAAGAGATGCAACGCGTCCTCGCCGCTGCCGACCGACTTCGGCGCGAAACGTGTGGGGACGACGTCACTTACGTCGTCACCCGGAACATCCAGTACACGAACGTCTGTTACTTCCGCTGTGGCTTCTGCGCCTTCTCGAAGGGGAAGCTCGCGCGAAACCTGCGCGGCGCGCCGTATCTTGTTCCGCGCGAGGAGATCGTCCGCCGCACGCGTGAGGCGTGGGAGCGTGGCGCGACCGAGGTCTGTCTGCAAGGTGGAATCCACCCGGCGTTCACAGGCGACTACTACGCGGACGTCGTGCGCGCGATCAAGGAAGCCGTGCCGGGAATCCACGTCCACGCGTTCTCGGCGCTGGAGGTCTGGCAAGGTGCAGCGACACTCGGGCTCGGGCTCGAGGACTACCTCGCGCATCTGCGCGATCTCGGCCTCGGCTCGCTTCCCGGTACCGCGGCGGAGGTGCTCGACGACGAGGTGCGGCGAATCATCTGCCCCGACAAGGTGACGACCTCGCAATGGCTCCGGGTGCACGACGCCGCGCACCGCGTCGGGCTTCGCTCGAACGTGACGCTGATGTTCGGCCACGCGGACACGCCGAGGAGCTGGGCGCGCCACCTGCTGCGCGCCCGTGAGCAGCAGCTGAGCTCGGGCGGATTCACCGAGTTCGTGCCACTGCCGTTCGTACCCATGGAGGCGCCCATGTACGTGAAAGGTCTTGCCCGGCGTGGGCCGACCTTCCGCGAGACGCTCCTCGTTCACGCGGTAGGCCGTCTGGCGCTGCACCCGTGGATCACGAACATCCAGGCGTCGTGGGTCAAGCTCGGCCCCGAAGGTACGCGTGAAGCCCTCAGGGCCGGAGTCAACGATCTCGGGGGAACGCTGATGAACGAGTCGATCTCGCGCTCGGCAGGCTCCGAGCACGGGCAGGAGCTGCCGCCCGAGCGCATGGAGGAGCTGATCCGGTCGGCGGGCAGGATTCCCCGGCAGCGAACGACGCTCTACGGCGAGCCGTCGGAAGAGCGCATGCGCGCCTCGTTCGGCGCGGAGCCGCTCGCCGAGCCCCTCAACCCGCCGGTGCAGGACGCCGGCCTCATCGCGCCGCCGCGGCTCGTGCGCCCGGGGCTCATCCGATCGGGAGCGGGTTAGACCTCTAGCCCGAGGAGATCGTCGATCGTCTCGCGTCGGCGGATCAGCTGCGCTCCTGCCTGACGCACGAGCACGGCGGCAGGGCGCGTGACGCCGTTGTAGTTCGAGCTCATCGCCAACGTATAAGCACCGGTCGCTGGAACGGCGAGCAAATCCCCACGTCGCGGCGACGGGAGCAAGACATCGTCGATGAGGACGTCTCCGGACTCGCAATGCATGCCGGCCACGCTGACGAGCTCGTCGAGATCGTCATCGATACGCAGAGCGCTGAGGGCGGTGTAGCGAGCGTCGTAGAGCTGAGGGCGCGGGTTGTCCGACATCCCGCCGTCGACGGCGACCCAGGTCCGCGCGTCGAGGCGTTTGACCGAGCCGACCCGGTAGAGCGTGACACCCGCTCGACCGACGAGGCAGCGACCGGGCTCGAGCCAGACGGTCGGCTTCGGCAGTCCCAAGGCGCTGAAAGCCGCAAGCGCGGTTGCCGAGGCCGATGCAGCGAGCTCGGCTGCGTCCGGCACCTCGTCGTCAGGGTGATGCCTGATTCCGAAGCCTCCGCCGAGGTTTGCGACCCGGGCTTCCCAGCCGAGCGACCTGTGACACGCTGCGGTGAATGCGGCAAGTCGGCGGATCGTCTCCGCCTGAGCTGCGAAATCCGGGAGCTGCGAGCCGACATGTACATGCACGCCGAGCACGTCGATTCCGTGGCTCAGCGCGTCCGCTAGGACGCCCTCTGCCTGCTCCGGCGGAAGCCCGAACTTCGAGCCATGGTGCCCGGTAACGATCGCCTCGTGCGTGTCGGCGTCGACGCCGAGCGTCACGCGCACCAGAGCTCGGTCGATGCCTGCTGCGGACGCCAGCGCGGCCTCGTCGGGCGCGTCCAGCACCACACAGGCTCCCTCTGCGGCCGCGCCCGCGAGCAGCGCCTCGTCCTTGTTGTTCCCGTGTACGACGAGATCCGCGCCCGAGAGCCCGGCTTTGAGTGCGAACGCGAGCTCGCCGGCCGCTGCGACGTCCGCGCCGACCCCTTCTTCCCGAAACAAGCGGAGCAGCGCGACGTTCGGAAAAGCCTTCGTTCCGTAGAAGACCCGCCCGGCGTCATCCGCAGCGGCTCGGAGCGCACGGGCCTGCTGCCGAAGGGTTTCCTCGCAATACACGACGAGCGGCGTTCCGAACCGCTCGGCGAGCTCGGCAGTCCCGAGGCCCCCGAGTTGGAGCTCGCCCTTCTCTATCCGAGCGGAATCCGGGAAAAGGTCGAGCATGCGGCGATTCTGCCTGTATCCTTTTCGGCTCATGGCACAGCTTCTTATGTGAGGAAGGGAGCGGGGCGCGGCGGGAGCCGCGAGCGTTCTCCTGGGGCCTCTCACACGAGAGGCTTTTTTGTGCCCCGGAGCGAATCGAGAAGGCGATGGTCGAGTACGACCCACAAGCGATCGAGGAGAGGTGGCAGCGCGTCTGGGAGGACGAGCACGCGTTCGTGACCTCGGATCCTTCGTCGGGCGACAGCCACGAGGCGAAGTACTACACGTTCGACATGCTCCCGTACCCGTCCGGCCGGCTCCATGTCGGACACGTCCGGAACTACACGATGGGCGACGTTCTCGCCCATTTCCGACGCCGTCAGGGTCTTCACGTCTTGCACCCGATGGGCTGGGACGCCTTCGGGCTCAACGCGGAGAACGCGGCGATCCGCGAAGGCGGCCATCCGCGAGAGATCACGGAGCGGAACATCGAGTCGATCCGGTCGCAGATGCAGCGCATGGGCTGGTCCCTCGACTGGACCCGCGAGATCTCGTCGCACGAGCCCGAGTACTACCGCTGGACGCAATGGCTCTTCCTCAAGTTCTTCGAAGCCGGCCAGGCCTATCGCAAGGAGGCGCACGTCAAGTGGTGCCCGAAGGACCAGACGGTTCTCGCGAACGAGCAGGTGATCGACGGCCGCTGCGAGCGCTGCGGGACGGAGGTCGAGTCGAAGAGCCTCGAGCAGTGGTTCTTCCGCTACACCGACTACGCCCAGCAGATGCTCGACGAGATGGAGCTGCTCGAGTCCTGGCCCGAGCGCGTCCTGACCATGCAGCGCAACTGGATCGGCCGCTCCGAAGGCGCCGACATCGTTTTTCGCATCGAGGGGACGGAGACCGACGTCGGCGTCTTCACGACGCGGCCGGACACCCTCTTCGGGGCGACCTTCTTCGTGCTCGCGCCGGAGCATCCGCTCGTGCCCGAGCTCGTGCAGGGAGGCGACGAGGAGGCCGAGGTGCTCGACTACGTGCGGCGCACGGCCGGGCGCACCGTGGTCGAGCGGGAGCAGAAGGAGAAGGACGGCGTCTTCACGGGGCGCTATGTCGGCAATCCCGCAACCGGTGAGCCGATCCCGATCTGGGTCGCCGACTACGTGCTGATGGAGTACGGCTCGGGCGCGATCATGGCCGTTCCCGCGCACGACGAGCGCGACTACGAGTTCGCGGAGCGCTACGGCCTCACGATCCGGCAGGTGGTCGCTCCCGCAGAAGGCGAGCCGACGGAGGAGGGTGCGTTCGTCGCGCACTCGGACGAGGAGCGGTTGGTCGATTCCGGCGAGTTCACGGGTCTGGCCGCGCCCGAAGGCGGGAAGGCGATCGTCGCGTGGCTTCAGGAGAACGAGCTCGCGCGGGCGGTGACTCGGTATCGGCTTCGCGACTGGCTGCTCTCGCGCCAGCGCTACTGGGGCTGCCCGATCCCCGTCGTCCACTGCGAGCGCTGTGGGATCGTTCCGGTTCCCGAAGACCAGCTCCCGGTGCTCTTGCCCGAGATCGACGACTACACCCCCCGCGGCAAGGCTCCGCTCGCGGGCGCGCCGGACGAGTGGCTGCACGTGCCCTGCCCGCGCTGCGGCGAGACGGCGACGCGCGAGGTCGACACGATGGACACCTTCGTCGACTCGTCCTGGTACTTCCTCCGCTACTGCGACCCGCGAAACGACGAGGCGCCGTTCGACCGCGCCCTCGTCGACTACTGGCTACCGGTGGACCAGTACGTCGGGGGCGTCGAGCACGCGGTGATGCACCTGCTCTACGCGCGCTACTTCTGCAAAGTGCTGAACGACCTCGGCCTCGTCGGCTTCCGCGAGCCCTTCTTGCGCTTGTTCAATCACGGCTGGGTGCACATGGACGGCGCCAAGATGTCGAAGTCGAAGGGGACCTCCGTCGGACCGGACGACTACATCGCGGAGTACGGCGCCGACGCGCTGCGCCTGTACATCCTCTTCGTCGGGCCGGCCGATCAGGCGGTGGACTGGAACGACTCGGGGCTCGAAGGGATGGCGCGTTTCCTGCGACGGCTGTGGCGCGTGGTGCACGAGCAGGCGGAGCAGCCCGCGGTCGAAGCCGTGCCGGATACGGCGCTGGTGCGAAAGACGCACGCGACCATCGCCAAGGTGGGTGACGACATCGGGCGTCGGTTCGCGATGAACACGCAGATCGCTGCCGTAATGGAGCTGGTCAACGAGCTCGCTCGCTCTCCCGAAGATCCGGGCGCCCGTTTCGCGGCGGAGACCGCGGTCAGCCTGATCCAGCCATCAGCGCCGCACATCGCCGAGGAGCTGTGGGAGCGGCTGGGTCACGAGCGACTGTGGCAGGAGCCCTGGCCGGTGGCGGACGCGTCCCTCCTCGAGCGCGACACGGTCGAGGTCGTCGTTCAGGTGAACGGACGGATCCGCGATCGCCTGCAGGTTGCCTCGAATCTGCCCGAGGAGGAGCTAGTGGCGTTGGCCCGCGCCTCCGAACGCGTGCGCGCGTATGTGGACGGGGGCGAGGTCGCACGCACCGTCGTGGTGCCCGGGAAGCTCGTCAACTTCGTGACCTGATCCCCGCGCGCGCGACTTCTCACATTGGCGCACTTCTTTGACGAAGGCGTTTCCCATGCGTGACGCAATGCGGGCGACGATATCTGCGTGCCCTCCATCTCCGTCTCGCGGTCGACCGCGCTCGTCCTCGTAAGCGCGCTACTCGCGCTGCTTGTCCTCGCCGGCCCGCGCCTCGCGCGTACCGGCGCCTCGAGCGCACCCGAGATCGTGGCTCCCCTCGAGGCCACCGCGACTCCTGACTCGATCGCGTCTCACTCTCAGCGAGCGGCGCTGGTGGTGCACGTCGTCGGGGCGGTTCGCCGTCCCGGGCTGTATCGACTTCGAGAGGGCGCGCGGGTCGCAGACGCGGTGGGGCGCGCCGGTGGAGCGACCGGGCGCGCGGAGCTCGCCGCGCTCAACCTGGCCGCGCCACTGGTGGACGGGGTCCAGGTGCTCGTTCCGCGACGCGTGGTTACGAGTGGCCCGACGCCTGCCGGGGCGGAAGCCGACCTTGGCGCTGCGACCGCCGGGCTCGGATCGAAACCGAGCCTGGCAACGGCAACGATCGAACAGCTCGACGAGCTCCCAGGGGTGGGGCCGGTCACCGCGCAGAAGATCCTCGACTACCGGACCGAGCACGGACCGTTCAGATCGGTTGACGATCTGGACGCGGTCCCGGGCATCGGCCCGACGCGCGTCGAACAGCTGCGCGACCTGGTGACCCCGTGAGGAGAGCCGTCGAGCTCCAGTGGCCGGCGATGCTCGCAGGCTCTGCGTGTGCCGGTCTCGCGGCGTCGAATTGGATCACGCTGCGAAGCTCCGTTCTCGTCGTGCTCGCGCTCGTCCTTCTGGCGGGGGTCGGCCGCTGGGGTGGATCGGGGCGGGTGGCCGCGCTCGGAGCCGCGCTCGCTCTGACGGGGCTCTGGTGGGGCGCGATACGGCTCGAAGCCATGGGTCAGAGCGTGCTGTTGGCTGAGCTTGGCGAGTCGGGGACGGCGCAGCTCGTTGTCACCGGACCTGCTCGGCAGACGCCGTGGGCAATCCGCGTGCCGTCCGAGGCTCGAGAGTTCCGCGGAAAGCAGGTGCGAGAACGAGTGCTGCTCGTGCTTCCGGTGGGTCGTTCCCCTCCGCGTGGGGCCATCCTGGAGACGGTCGTGCGGATGGCCGAGCCGCGCCGCGCGGACGACGGCGGTTTCGACGAGCGGGCGTGGCTCGCGCGACAGGGGATCCATGTGGTCGCACGCGCGGGCACGTGGCGAGAGGTCGGAAGGCGCGGTGGCGTCGCGGGTGGCGGCGATCGTCTGCGCGATCGAATCGAGCGAGCAGTCGGGCGTGGCTCGAGCGGAGTGCAGCGCGCACTCGTGCTGGGCATCGTCCTCGGCGAGGACGAAGGGCTACCGGAGCCGGTACGAGAGGACTTTCGGGCCTCCGGTCTCGCGCATCTGCTCGCCGTCTCCGGCCAGAACGTCGCCTTCCTCGCCCTCGGCGTCTACGGGCTCGGTTGGCTGCTCCGGTTGTCGAAGGTCGTCCGCGAGCTCGCGACGGTGGCCGCGATAGCGGCATACGTTCTCGCGGTCGGTTGGCAGCCCTCCGTGATCCGGGCGGGGGTCGCCGGCGCGTTGGCGTCGCTCGCCTGGCTGGCGGCAAGGCCGCGCGACCGCTGGCACTTTCTCGCGCTCGGAGCGCTGGTGCTGCTCGCGTGGGCTCCGACGTCATTGCTCGATCCGGGCTTCCAGCTCTCGTTCGCGGCCGTTGCCGGGATCTTCGTGGGCGTCCCACGCCTGCGGGTGCGCATGGAGGGCTACCCGTTGCCCGCTCGTGTCGCCGAAGTGCTCGGCCTGGCGATTGTCTGCGGGCTGGTTACCGCGCCGATCGTCCTCTTCCACTTCGGCGAAGCTCCGATCTACACCGTCCCCGCGAATGCGGTCGCCTTTCCGGCGGCGCCGGCCGTCCTCGGTCTCGGTCTACTCGCCGCTGCGGTAGATCCTGTGTCACCGGAGGCCGCAACCGCACTCGCCTGGCTCGGGGGATGGGCCGCTGCCTGGCTCGAGCTCGTGGCCCGGACGTTCGGCTCCTTGCCTGGCGCGCAGGTCGGCGCCCGCACCGCGTTGGCCGGAGCGCTTCTCGCGGGGCTGGGCTGGGCCGGGATACGCCAGGCCCGGTCGAGTCGCTTCAGCCCGAGATCTGTGGTCGCGGTCGCAGCGGCCACCTTCGTGCTCGTTGCTGGGGGAAGCGCGTGGTCGCTTCGCGCGACACCGGCTTGGCACGCCCCCGACGGTCTCAGGGTGACCTTCCTGGACGTGGGACAGGGCGACGCCGTGCTCTTGGAAACACCGAGCGCGAGACTTCTCGTCGATCAGGGCCCGCCCGAGGCGAACGTGGCGAGACAGCTTGCGCAAATGGGGATCCGGTCGCTTTCGGCCGTCATCCTCACCCATCCGCAGCGGGACCACGTGGGAGGCGCCGCGGATGTGATCCGACAACTTCGTGTGGGAGTCGTGCTCGACCCGGCGCTCGCTGCTACCGGACCGGAACGTGAGGAGGCTATTGCCGCGGCGCGAAGCCGCGGTGTACCCGTCCGCATCGTTCGCACAGGTTCCGAGTTCAGAGCCGGAGGTCTCGTCCTCCGCGTACTGTGGCCACCGGATCCGGGTCTCCCATCGGAAGATCCGAACTTGAATGCAACGGTCGTCTCAGTGTCGTACGGAGAGACCGACGTCCTTCTTCCGGCAGACGCCGAATCGGACGTCACCGCACGGCTGCGCCTCGGAGCCGTCGAGGTGCTCAAGGTTGCCCACCACGGCTCCGTCGACCCGGGTCTCGACGAGCAGTTACGAATTCTGAGACCCAAAGTCGCAGTGATCTCGGCCGGTCGGTCGAACGACTACGGGCATCCGCGTCCCGAGACGCTCGCCGCTCTTGCCGCTGTTCCGGGACTCGCCCTCTACCGCACGGACACACACCACCGCGTGGTGGTTGAATCGGACGGCCGACGAATCCGGGTGCGAACGGAGGGATAGGGTGAAGGCATGGCGGACGCTCCCGACAAGCCGGTCTACCTTCTCACCGGTGGTGACCGTCCCAAGATCGAGACCGCGCTCGGGCGTCTGCGCGGGCACTTCGTCCGGGAGGCGACGGACATCGTCAGCGCGCTCGATACGTCTGCCGAGGCTGCGGTGGCGCTCTGCAACGCGGGCAGCCTGTTCGGCGACGCGCGGCTCGTCGTTGTGGAGGATGTCGACGGCCGCCGCGACTCCGACGGCCGCCGCAAGGGTGGCTGGAAGGCGGCCGACGTCGACGTGCTGTCGACGTATCTCGCGAACCCTGCGCCGGACACGGTGCTGGCGCTGGTCGGGGAGGCGGTCGGAAAGACAACGGCGCTCTGGAAAGACTGCGCGAAGAGGGGCTCCGTTCTCGAGTTTGCGGTGGCGAAGAAAGCGATTCAGAGCTGGATTGCGGAGCAGTTCGCGAAGCGCGGTGTTCGTGCCGAGCCGGAGGCTTGCGCCCTGCTCCTGCAACTCGTCGGCGACGATCTGCACGCGCTCTCCCAGGAGGTGGACAAGCTCTCCACCTGGGCGGCAGGTGAACCGATCGGGGAGCGCGAGGTCGAGACTCTGTGCGCGACATCGGCTGAAGTGCCGATCTTCGCTCTGACCGATGCGTGGGCCGCCCGCGACGCCGCTCGTGCGCTGGCGGCGAGCGAGACCATCTTCGAGCGCGAGTCGAAGACGCGTCGCGATACCGCGGCTCGGCTCGCCGCAGCGCTAGGGAGCCACTTGAGCCGGCTTCGCTCGGTGAAACGACTCGCGAGTGAGGGAGTTCGTTCCAAAGAGGCTGCCGGACAGCTGAAGATGAACCCGTACTACGTGCAGAAGCTCTACGGTCAGGCTGACGCGTTCTCGCCGGAGGAGCTAGCCGATGCGACGGTTCGCTTCGCAGAGCTCGATGGCGCCCTGAAAGGGAAGAGCAAGCTTGCGCCGGATCTCGAAGTTCAGCGCGCGCTCGTCGATCTAACGCAGCGCTGAGCGATCTGGAACCGTGTAGGGCGAGGCATGCTCGCCGCCCTAGTCGACCCGGGGTTCTATGAAGAGGCGCTAGCGGCGAGCTTCGCGGCCTGCGACTTCTTGCGGCCCGCGGTGTTCCGATGCAGCGCACCGCGGGCAGCCGCACGATCGATCGTGCGGACGAGCTCTCGATGCTCGGTTGCGATGCGCTCGGCGTCGCCCTCGCCGGCCACGGACTCGAGCCTCTTCGTCAGCGTCTTGATCGTCGAGCGGTAGCGCAAGTTCTCCAGGCGCTGGCGGGCCTGGATCCGAACGCGCTTTTTCTGCTGCTTGATGTTTGCCAACGGATGTAAAGGTGTCGAGCGAGGAACGCCCGACAGCTCCCGGGCCGGGCGATGGTAGCAGGACCTACTGGGAGAATCGCCCCGGACGATCCATGGAGCAGACACCCGAAACGCCCATATCCGCTCGCCCGGAGGACTCCGGCAGCAGCCGCCGTATCGCGCGCTCGACGGCCGTCTTCTCACTCGCAACCGCCGTTTCGCGCGCCCTTGGCTTGGTGCGGGAGATGGTCAGCGCCTACTACTTCGGCGTCGCGGGCCGGATCAACGCCTTCACGATCGCGATCCAGATTCCGAATCTCGTTCGCGCTCTCGTCGCCGACGCCGCGCTTTCCGGAGCATTCGTCCCGGTCTTCAGCGAGCTGCTCGAGCGCGGTGAGAAGCAGCGTGCGTGGCGGGTTGCCTCGACGCTCCTCTGGCTGACGCTCCTCGGTCTCGGAGCCGTGACGGCGCTCTTCATCCTGCTCGCGCCGATCCTCATGCGGCCGTTCGGAGATCCGGGTGGCGACTTCGATCTCGCGGTCGGCCTCTCACGGGTGCTCTTCCCCACGGTCGTGCTGCTCGGGCTCTCGGGAATCGTCGTCGGAATCCTCAACACGTACCACCACTTCGCGCTGCCCGCGCTGGCTCCGGTCGCCTGGAACCTCGCGATCATCCTCGGGCTCGTTCTCGGAATCCCTCGAGTCGAGGGGGAGAGTGCCGAGCTCTACCTCTACGCCGCGGTCGTCGTGCTCGGCACCCTGGTCATGCTCCTGTTGCCGGTCCCCTGGCTGCGACGGCTGGACGGCTCGTTGACGATGGTCGTCGACTGGCGCGATCCGGCGGTCCGACGTGTGCTCACGCTGATGCTCCCCGTGACGCTGACGATCGGCCTCATCAACGTCAGCTTCTTCGTGGACATGCTTTTCGCTTCCCGGCTGCTCGATCCCGAGCTCGCGCCGACGGCAATCGACAAGGCCTTCCGTCTTTACATGCTCCCCCAGGGCCTCTTCGGCGTTGCCGTTGTGACCGTTCTCTTTCCGACGCTTGCCCGCCTTTCCGCTCGCGGCGAGGATGCCGGGCTCCGGCGCGCGCTGGACGGCGGGCTTCGGCAGATCGCATTTCTGCTCGTTCCGGCGAGCCTCGTCTCGATCGCGCTCGCGGACCCGATCGTCCGGCTCGTCTACGAGCGGGGAGAGTTCACGCCGAGTGACACCTCGGTGGTCGCCGACTGTGTGCAGGCGTTCTCGATCGGGCTGGTCTTCAACGGCTGGATGCTGCTGCTCAACCGCAGCTTCTACGCGATCCAGTCCAACTGGATCCCGACCTCGGTCGCCCTCGGCACCGTTGGTCTGAATGCCGCACTCGATGCGGTCTTCTATCGACTCGGTATCTGGGGAATTCCGCTCGCGACGGCAACCGTGAACGTGCTGGGCGCCGCGACCCTGCTGGTGATGATGCGGCGCCGCGTCGGACTCGAGCACGTCGGTCGAACGCTCGCGGTCGTTTCTCGCATCGCCTTCGCGAGTGCGGCCGGAGCCGCTAGCGCGCTCGGCGTCTGGTACGCGCTCGACGAGTGGCTCGGGCGCGCCACTGTCGCGCAGATCGTGTCTCTTGGCGTTGCCCTCGTCGCGGCCGGACTGGTCTACGCCGGCCTCGCGCGGGTGCTCGGGATTCGAGAGCTGAACGCGCTGCTACTGTTGCGAGCCCGGCGCCTCGATCCCACCGAACGGCGCTGACATCTATGGAGCTCGACCGGATCCGCAACTTCGCGATCATCGCGCACATCGACCACGGCAAGTCGACGTTCGCCGATCGCATCCTCGAGCTGACCGGCGCGGTCTCCGAGCGCGAGATGCGCGAGCAGTTGCTCGACTCCATGGATCTCGAGCGCGAGCGCGGGATCACGATCAAGGCCCAGGCGGTGCGAGTGCGCTGGCGCGATCACTTCCTGAACCTGATCGACACTCCTGGCCACGTCGATTTCAGCTACGAGGTCTCGCGCTCGCTGCAGGCGTGCGAGGGAGCACTCCTCCTCGTCGATGCGTCCCAGGGCATCGAGGCGCAAACGCTGGCCAATGCGTACCTCGCGCTCGACAACGATCTCGAAATCGTCCCGGTCGCGAACAAGATCGATCTTCCTCAAGCCGATCCCGAGGCAGCCGCGGCGGAGCTCGCCCAGCTCGTCGGGGAGTCGCCAGAGCGCGTGCTCCGCATCTCCGCGAAGACGGGGACCGGCGTGACCGACGTTCTGGATGCGATCATCGAGAGGATTCCGCCCCCCTCCGGGGATCCGGCAGGTCCCGCCCGTGCGCTCGTCTTCGACTCGTCGTACGACCAGTACCGGGGCGTCGTCGCGTTCGTTCGGGTCGTCGACGGCCGCTTCGAGACCCGAGAGCCGTTGCGAGCGATGGTTCAGGGAACGGCGTTCGAGGCGGAGGAGCTCGGCGTCATGTCGCCGGTACGAGAGCCGGTCGCGTCGCTCGGAGCGGGAGAGGTGGGCTATGTCGTCACCGGTCTCAAAGACGTCTCCCGGCTGCGGGTCGGCGACACGCTGACCTCGCGGCGGCGGCCCGCAGTCGAGCCGCTCCCCGGGTACAAGGACGTGAAGCCGATGGTCTTCGCCGGGATCTTTCCGACGGATTCCGACGAGTACCCGGAGTTGAGGGATGCGCTGGAGCGGCTGAAGCTGAACGACGGATCTCTTTCGTACGAGCCCGAGACCTCGCAGGCGCTCGGCTTCGGCTTCCGCTGCGGCTTCCTGGGGCTGCTGCACATGGAGATCGTCCGCGAGCGGCTCGAGCGGGAGTTCGATCTCGATCTGCTGATCACGGCGCCAACGGTCGCCTACCGGGCGACGAAGCGAGGCGGTGATGTCATCGAGGTGCACAACCCTGCCGAGATGCCCGTCGAGCTCGACCTCGTCGAGGAGCCGTACGTCAAGGCATCCGTGATCGTGCCGAAGGATTTCGTGGGTCCCGTGATGGAGCTCGCCAACGAGCGCCGCGGGACCTTCGACCACCTCGAGTACCTGAGCGAGGAGCGCGTGCTCCTGTCGTACGCCCTTCCCCTGGGCGAGATCGTGCTCGACTTCTACGACCAGCTGAAGTCGAGAACCCGGGGCTACGCGAGCTTCGACTACGACCTTGCAGGCTTCCAGCCGGGCGATCTGACGCGTGTCGACATCCTCGTCGGCGGCGAGCAGGTCGATGCGCTGTCGCTGATCGTGCACCGCGATGCCGCGTACGAGCGCGGGCGCCAGCTCGTCGAGCGCCTCCGGAAGGAAATCCCTCGGCAGATGTTCGACGTCCCCGTGCAGGCTGCGATCGGATCGCGTGTCATCGCGCGCGAGACGATCAAGGCGCGGCGCAAGGACGTGCTCGCGAAGTGTTACGGCGGCGACATCTCGCGCAAGCGGAAGCTCCTCGAGAAGCAGAAGAAAGGCAAGAAGCGGATGAAACAGGTCGGCGGAGTGGAGGTCCCGCAGGAGGCGTTCCTCGCGGTCCTGAATCTCGACTCGGAGCGGAAGCGATGAGCGCGGTTCGCCATCTCTATGTGCACCTGCCCTTCTGCGCGCATCGCTGCGGCTACTGCGACTTCGTCACCGTGGTCGGGCGGCACGCGCAGCACCGTGCGTATGTGGACGCGCTGCTCGCCGAGCTCGCTCTCGAGGGCGACGTGCTCGCCGATCGTCTGGAAACCGTATTCGTGGGTGGGGGGACGCCGACGTTCACCGAGCCGGCGGAGCTGGCGCGGCTGCTCGCTGCGCTGCCCGTAGCGGAGGAGCTCACCGTCGAGGCAAATCCCGAGACGGTGACACCCGAGCTGGCGCGCCTGCTCGTCGAGCGCGGCGTGAATCGAGTCTCACTCGGCGCTCAGAGCTTCCAGCCTCGTCTTCTCGAGGTGCTGGAGCGACGGGCGCAACCCGATGACGTCCGAGGGGCTGTGTACCTTCTTCGTGATGCCGGATTGGACAACATCTCACTCGATCTGCTGTACGGCATCCCCGGCCAGAGCGCCGCCGACCTCGACAGCGATCTCGCCGATGCGCTGACGCTCGAGCCCGAGCACCTCTCGTGCTACGAGCTCGAGGCCAAGCCGGGGACGAGGTTCACCCACGCCCACGGGGACGAGCTCGAGCGGCAGGCCGAGGCGATGGAGGGCTACTTCGAGACCGTCGTCGACACTCTGACCGGGGCCGGGTACCGCTGGTACGAGACCGCCAACTTCTGCGTGGAACCCGAGCGCGCGGGGGGAAGGGATCTCCGTGCGCAGCACAACCTCGCGTACTGGCGGGGCCGGGATTACCTGGGGATTGGCATCGGCGCGGTCTCGACCGTTTCGGGAGTGCGCACTCGTAACCTGCCGGGAATCGCCGCCTACACGACCGCGCTCTCCGCGGGAGCGCCGCCACGTCGTGAGCTGGAGCTCCTCGACCTCCAGACACAGGCTTGCGAACGGCTCATGCTCGGGCTGCGTCTCGACGAGACGCTGAGCGTCGCTGACGTCGAGGGGTCGCTCGATTCTGCCGCCCTCGCCCGCCTTGCCGCAAGCGGGCTCGTCGAGTTCGTCTCGAACGGGCACGGCGACGAGCTGCGTCTCACCCGCCGTGGGAGATTCCTCGGCGGCGCGGTGACTGCGGAGCTAACTGCAGAGCACGTCGAGCTTCAAGCACGTTGACTGAGGGTTGACCTCGGTCTTACTCGACAAGAACTGCGATGCAGGTACCGACCTCGTCGAAGTTGCAGAGTGGATCGTTCGGGCGACCGTTCGCCGAGAAGATGACGATGTTGACGAAGTGTCCCCAGACGTCACCATTGTCCTTGGACTTCTTGTACGTCGAGCCGAACAGCGGGTGCGGATCGTTTTCTCCGGGGCAGCCGGTCGTTTGCGCACTGATGTCCCAACCGGTTGCGTAGAAGCCGGCGAAGTGTTTGATCGGGAGGTTCGTGCTACCCGAGCCCTCGAACGCCGTGATGTCCGTGATGATGAGCGTCACATAGCGGGGGTCGTTTGCGAAGTCGTGGTTAGTGAAGAAGTCGCTAAGGGCAGCCGCGTCCTCCATCCCGCGGCCGGCTGGAGGTTGGTCTTCCGGCCAGTTGTTCGGGGTGCAGGTGGGTGTCTCGAACCGGGACTTAAGCCCTTTCGTGAACGCGATGACATCGCCGGTCTTGGCGGCGACGCAATTCGGCACTGGGTCGGGCGGGACGGGTTCGAACGATGGCGGCGGTAGATCGCTCGGACTCGGGTAGCCCGAGCAGGTGATGTCGGCCCACTCCTTGTTCCCGTCCTTGTCGAAGTCGTCGAAGTTCAGTCCGTATCTCGTCTGGCAGCCGTCGATGATTTCCTGTGTAAACGTGACGCCCGTGTCGCAGTCAAGAGCTTGGTTGAGACTCCCGGAAGGACTCGCGTACCGAAGGAGAACCGGGTCTTCGAACGGATCGCGGATCTGAAGCGGCTTGTTGAGGCCGACGGTGACGATGACGCTTCGCTCCGGGCCGCTCTCGCGGGAGTTGGGGTCCAGCACCCCGGAATCGGCGGTATCGAGATCGAGGTAGAGCACCGGGCCCGAGGCGTCGTCAGCGACGTAGGGGTTGGCGACGCTTCCGAACGTGCCGGCGTGCGTGCTCCCGTCCGGGAGTCTCGTCGCCCAAGCGATCGAGAAGGTGGACCTCCCGGAGGCAGTATCAAGAAATCCGCCCGAGGCGTTGATCCAAATGCTCTCGGTGAGACCCGCCTGCCCCGAGTACGTCATCGTGCAACCCTGGCCGCCACATCCCGGCCCCCTGAGTTTCACCTTGGCGTCGATTCCAGCCGGGGGAGCTCGGGTCGGGTCGCCATTGACGCCGAAGTCGATGACTGCCGACGCACCGACGTCGCAGTCGCCTGTCAGGAGAAAGTACGGTGCCGAAATGTCGTCGGAACAGGTTGCGTCTATGAGACTGACGTTCCTGATCCGTGGCGCAGCCGGATCGCCGAGAGGGGCGCCCCAGCCATGGATGAACGAGAGGCCGTCCTGGTTGCCGTCGCCCGCGTAGCACTTGACGAGATTGGGCGCCTGAGAGCAGATCGTCGTAAGCGTTCCTGGTCCTCCTGTGGTCAGGCTCGGATCGTCATCCTCCTTGCTCACGAGGATTACGACGCCCGTGTTCTCGAATGGAAGAGGGACGCACCCCCATGAGGGCTCGGGGCAGGCACGGGGTTCGGGCGTTACCCATGCTGAGAGCGTGAGGGGGAAGGGGTTGGTGGCCGGGTCGTCGTCCAAGTCCTTGTTCGGGTCGTAGTTCTCAGCCTTCATCAGGAGCTGCCAGTCGAGGACGTCGCCCGTGTTTTCGTCGACGAAGATCGCTGCCACCGCAGCCGGGTCGATTTCAGGAACCGCCCAGGGCAGCATTCCCATCTGCTCCTTGATCTGCCGGATCTCGACTCTCGCCTTTTTCTTCGGATCCGCTGCGAACGGGAGGAAGCCGAAGAGAAGCGGCGCGTCGTCGTCGGTGGCCTTGACGTCGAGCGTCTTCGAGCTGCACGGGTCTCCGGCAGTCAGCGGATTGTTGTCGTGGTCGAGCGTGTCGTCCAAGCCGATTCCTGTCGGCGGATCGGGATTCGCCCAGTACCGCTTGCTGTTCAACACGACCCGCACGTCGTCTGGTTCCTGCTCTTGCAGGTTCAGCGTCGCCGGGTCGCGGAATGTGTCTCCGGAGTAGCCTAGCGCCGCGGCCTTGATCGCCACATTCGCGGCGACCGGGTCGCCGAACTGGAACGAGCAGCCGACGAACTTGGTCGCCCCGGCGAAGGCGCCGGCGTCGACGAGGGTCTGCAGGCGCTTGCTATGGACGTACCAATTGCCGACATCAACGACGATGACGCTCAGGATGAGGATGAGCGGAAGCAGCAAGGCGAACAGCACGGTCAGCGCACCGCTCTCGCTCTGCCTGCTCCCTGCGACCGCTCTTGTTCGCCCGGTCGGCCGGGCAGGGCGACCTCCCCAGATTCGCCGCACGATTCCCCTTCCCCTTGTCCTTCCCCGGAAGTATTATGGGTCGTCTGGCGCCGTTTTCATAGGCCTATGTCTGACGAGTGTCCGGACTGAGCCGTCGCTACCATCGGAGCCGATGCTGCTTTCCGCCCGCAAACGCGAGATTCTTCGCCGCGTCGTCGAGGAGCATGTCGCGACCGGGCAACCTGTCGGCTCTCGTGCGCTCGTCGAGCGGTCGGGTCTCGAGGTGTCGCCGTCGACGGTTCGCGGCGAGTTGGCCGAGCTCGAGTCGCTCGGTCTGCTCACGCACCCACATACCTCGGCAGGCCGGTTGCCGACGGAGAGTGGCTATCGCCTCTATGCCGCGGAGCTGGTCGAGACACTCGAGGGGCGCCCTGACGGGCTCGGGGTCGACCTTCGTGGGATGCGAGACGAGATCGAGGATGCGCTGCGGACGACGACCGAGATGCTCTCCCGTGCGACGAGGCTTCTCGCGCTCGTCTCGGCGCCGTCGCTCGAAACGGCGTCGATCCGTCACGTGGAGGTGCTGGCACTGCAGCCGACGAGCATCATGGTCGTCGTCATCACCTCCACCGGCGGTGTGACCAAGCGGGTGTTCCGATTCGACGAGCCCGCAGATCGCGGACTCCTGGTCTGGGCTTCCGAGTATCTGAACGAGCGGCTCGTCGGCGAGCGTCTAGGCTCGAGCTCGGTGCGCCGCCGCCTCGAAGCACCCGAACTCGCCCCTCGCGAACGGGCCTTTCTCGCGCTGATCGGGCAGGCGTTGCTCGAGGTGGGTTCGGAGGAACGGCCGCAGGTCTTCGTAGGAGGCGCCGCCGGCCTGCTCGAGGAGTCGCGGGCCGAAGAGCTCGAGGCGTCGATGCACCTGCTCGAGCTTCTCGAACGGCGCGCGGCGGTGCTCGAGCTCGTGAGCGAGGCTCTCGAGCCGCAACGCGCAGTCGTCCACGTCGGTCCCGAGGTCGCCGGGGGGCAGCTGCACGACGTCTCGCTCGTCGGTGCGACGTACGGAATCCGCTCGACCGCGCTCGGCGCCGTCGGGTTGATCGGTCCTTTGCGCATGGACTACGACAAGGCGATTCGCACGGTGAGGGCGGCTGCGTTCGAGCTCAGTCGGTTCGTCGAGGACGTGTACGAGGAGGCGTAGGGAGACGGTGTCGACCACGGAGCGCGACTACTACGACGTCCTCGGGGTCAAACGCGGGGCGTCCGAGATCCAAGTGAAGAAGGCGTTCCGCGCGCTCGCGCGCGAGTTGCACCCCGACGTCTCGACGTCGCCCGACGCCGAGCAGCGCTTCCGGGAGGTCGCAGAGGCCTACGAGGTGCTCACGGATCCCGAACGCAGGGCGCTGTACGACCGTCTCGGACACGCGGGTCTACGACGCGGTGGGCTCGAGCCCACCTTCTCGCACTTCGGTGATCTCTCGGATGTGTTCGCCGCGTTCTTCGGCGAGGATATCTTCAGCGGAGCGGCCTCACGGACTCGTCGTTCCGCCCGCGGCCCCGATCTGCAGGCGATCGTCGAGATCGACCTCGAGGAAGCTTTCACGGGTTTGACAGCGGCGGTTCCCATCGAGGTCGCCGTTGGCTGCGAGCGCTGCGCAGCGAGCGGATCCGAGCCGGGCACCGGCGCCCGGGAGTGCTCGACGTGCGGGGGAGCCGGTGTCGTCAGGCGGGTCTCGCAGAACGTGTTCGGGCAATTCGTCCACCAGCAGACGTGTCCCGAGTGCCGGGGTCTGGGCCGCGTGCTCGAGACTCCATGCGCGGATTGCGACGGCGAGGGACGCCGAGTCGTCCAGCGCACGCTCGACGTCGATGTGCCTGCGGGCATCCACGATGGTCAGCGAATCCGCATCCGCGGCGAAGGGCACGCGGGCTTTCAGAGCGGCGAGAGCGGCAACGCGTTCGTCGTGGTGCGTGTGCGCCCCGATCCGCGGTTCGTGCGCGACGGCGACGACCTGCACACCGCGATTCGGCTGACGATGACGGACGCGGCGCTCGGCATGACCGCGCGCGTCGACGCTCTCGGCGGAGAGCTCGAGCTCGAAGTCGCTTCCGGGACGCAACCCGGTGCCGTTCGTGCGCTGCGCGGCCACGGAATGCCCACGCTCCGCAGCTCTCGCCGCGGCGATCTCTACGTCAGGCTCGACGTCGCGCTGCCGACGAACATGACCGAGGAGCAGCGTCTGCTTCTCGAGGATTTCGGTCGCCAGGCGGGACCGGAGACGTACGAGCCCGAAGACGACGAGGACGAAGGGTTCTTCCGCCGCCTGAAGAGCGCGCTTCGCTGAGTCCCGGCGCAGGCTTGCTCCGGGTGTCGTTCCGCGTTCCCACCGCTCGAGCCGAGATCGCCCGCGCGCGTCTCCTCGGGCTCGCGCCGAGCGGCTTCGAAGAGCGCGAGGTAGGGGACCTGACCGAGCTCGCCGTCTACACCGACGAGGATGGCGCGCAGACGATCCGCTCGGCGCTCGCCGAGCCGGTCTCGGTCGAGCCGGTCCTTTCCGGTTGGGAGGAGCGATGGCGGGAGTTCCACCGTCCCGTGCGTGTAGGCGGGCTTTGGATCGGACCGCCGTGGGAGAGTGTCCCTGCGGGCGAGCCCGCCGTGGTCGTCGATCCGGGACGCGCCTTCGGAACGGGCGCACATCCGACGACGCGTGCGTGCATCGAGCTCTTGGCAGGGCAAGAGCGAGGCAGTGTGTTGGATGCGGGTACCGGCTCTGGAGTGCTTGCGGTCGCGGCCGCACGGCTCGGCTTCGAACCCGTCTTCGCGCTGGACTTCGACCATGCTGCGGTCGACGCAGCGAGAGTGACCGCGACCCGAAACAGCCTCCGTGTGCAGGTCTTGCACTCCGACGTGCTGATCGACGAGCTTCCGACGGCGGATCTCTTGATCGCCAACATCGAGCTTCGCGTAGCCGAGGCGCTGCTCGCCCGACGCCCGGCCGCATACGCAATCACCTCCGGCTATCTCGCTCATGAAACGCCGCATGTGACCGGGTGGACGTCGACCTCCCGCGTCGAGCTCGACGGCTGGGCCGCCGATCTCCTCGCCTTCTTCGGGTAACGCTTCTAAGCTAGGGCCCGATGGCCACCTTTTCCGTGCGCTTCCTAGGTTGCAAGGTCTCGTTTGCCGATGCGCAGGCGGTGCGCGAGCGCCTGCTCGCAGACGGCCACACGGAGATCGAGCACGGAGGCGACATCGCCGTCGTCAACACGTGTTGTGTCACGCATGAAGCGGTCTCGAAGTCGCGGCAGGCCGTTTCGCGCACGGCTCGGACGCACGGACGCGTCTACGCGACGGGGTGTGCGGCCAACCTCGAGGAAGCCCTGGCGGGAACCGCCGCCAACGTCACCGTCGTCTCGGAAAGGAGCGAGGTCCTGCCGGAAGCCGTTGCGCGAGACGTAGGCGCGATCGGCTGCGTGCAGGCTGCGGCTCGACTCGAGCGGACGCGTGCGTTCGTCAAGATCCAGGACGGCTGCTCGTTCTCGTGCGCGTTCTGCGTGATCCCGCTCGTCCGCGGCGCGACGCGCAGCCGGCGGGCTGACGACGCGCTCGCGGAGATCCGCAAGCGTATCTCGCAAGGACACCCGGAAATCGTCCTCACAGGAGTCAATCTCGGCTGCTTCCGTGACCGCGAGGCGGGATACACGCTCGCACGCCTGGTTCGCGAGGCCGGAGCGATTCGGGGCGTGGAACGGCTCCGGCTCTCCTCCATCGAGGTGAACCACCTGACCGCCGAGCTGATCGCCGCGCTTCGCGAGACCGCTAGCGTCTCTGCCCACCTCCATGTTCCGCTCCAGTCCGGAGACGACCGGATGCTGCGTGCGATGGGGCGCCGCTACAGCTCGCTGCAGTTCCTCGCGAAGGTCGAGCCCCTCTCCGACTTCAATCTGACGTCCGACGTGATCGTCGGGTTTCCCGGGGAGGACGACGACGCGTTCGAGCGAACGCTCGAAGTCGTCACGCAGGCAGGAATCACAAAGGTGCACGTCTTCCCCTACTCGCCGCGCCCGGGAACCGCGACCGCCGCCGCCGACACCGTTCCGGCGCGGGAGAAGAAGGATCGCAGCGCCCGGCTGCGCGCTCTGTCGCATGAGCTCTGCCTGCGAAGGTGGGAGACCAAGCTCGGGTCGACCGATCGTGTGCTCGTCGACCGGCCCGGGCGCGGGTACGGCGACGACTACACGCCGTGGCTGGTCGACGCGACGGTGGGCAGGATCGTCCCCGCGCGCGCGATCGGGCTCTCGGAGGAGGGAATCCTTGCCGTCGCCGCCTGAGGACTGTCTCTTCTGTGGTCTGATCGCCGACGGCGACCACGTGGCGAGTACGGACGGATTCGTTGCGATCCGGGACATCAATCCGGTGTCGGAAACCCATCTCCTCGTCCTCCCCGAGCGGCACATCGACACGTTCAAAGACATCGGCGCATTTCCTGACGAGGAGGCCGGGCGGATGCTTCGTTTCGTCGCGGAGACCGCCAGGGCGGTCGGACTCGACGACTATCGCGTGCTCGTCTTTGTCGGCGAGGGCGCGGGGCAGACGATCTTCCATCTCCATTGGCACGTCCTCGGCGGCCGTGTCGACTCCGGGCGAGTGGCGGCTGCGCTCGCCGGGGTGGTGGGCTCTTGAGCCTGATCGCCCGCATGGAGGAGGAGCTGAGGGCGGCACGGCTCGCCCGCGATGCAGATCGTCGCGACGCGCTCAGCCTTGTCCTGAACGCGCTTCGAAACGCTGAGAAAGAGCTCGAGCGTGCCCTTTCGGACGACGAGGAGCTGCAGGTGCTCCAGCGCGAGCGCAAGCGCCGGCTCGAGGCCGCGGACGCGTTCCGTTCAGGCGGTCGCGAGGAGCAGGCCGAAGACGAGGAGTACGAGCTCGAGGTCCTCGAGGAATTCATGCCGGAGCCGCTGTCCGAGGACGAGATCGAAGAGATCATCGACGACGTGATCTCCGAGGTCGGCGCGACGAGCATCCGTGACCTCGGGCGGGTCATGGCCGGGGTCATGCACCAGGTATCGGGCCGCGCCGACGGCTCGACCGTGAGCCAGCTCGTAAAAGAAAAGCTCGCCTGACAGGAGCTCGATGGCCACGTTCGTGCTCGTGCACGGAGGGTTCGGCGGCGGTTGGGAGTGGCGTGGGGTCGGCGATCTTCTTCGCTCGAGCGGCCACGTTGTGTTCACGCCCACGCTGACCGGGCTCGGGGAGCGAGCGCACCTTGCACGTCCCGAGATCGACCTCGAGACACACCTCGCAGACATCGTCGCGGTGCTGTCTTTCGAGGATCTCCACGACGTCGTTCTCCTCGGTCAGAGCTCGGGCGGGGTCGTCGTCACGGGGGTCGTCGACCGTGTGCCGGATCGCATTCGCCGTGTCGTCTATCTCGACGCTCTCGTACCCGCAAGAGGTCAGTCCGCGATTGACTGTTTCCCCGCCTCTCTCGCAGAGGACTCCATGCTCGCCCCAGCGCGCGACCGCGGGAACGGATGGCTGATCCCTGTCATCGAGGAGAGGTTGCTCGGCCTCCCACCGGAGGTGTCGAGCTGGTACTACCCGCGTCTCGTCCCCCAGCCGCTGCGCACGTTCGCGCAACCTCTCCGCATCACCGGTGACGGAGGATCGAGCGTGCCGCGCAGCTTCGTTCAATGTGTGCGCGACCGGGAAGACGCAGTGTCGGAGATCATCGGCCCGTTTGCGGAAGCCGCCCGCGCGAGCGGCTGGGACTACAGGCGTGTCGACGCGGCGCACGACGCGCAGGTCTCTAACCCCGAAGCGGTCGCGAGGATCCTTGAGGAGATCGCTTTCCTCGGTTGAGCACGTGAGGAGGCATCGCAACGGGTGCCTACACTGAGGCCGTTGCAACAGGTGCTTGATGTATCGAACGAGGTCGCCGCCGAGCTCGCCGGGGTTCAGGACGGTGTGCTCGACGCGCTCCGGGAGCGTCTCGGCTGCACGATCGCGCTCCGCGGGAACCGGCTGACCCTGGGCGGAGACGAGGAGCACGTCGCCGCCGCGCGAGCGGTCGTGGACGAGTTGACCGAGCTCGTCGAGGGGGGGCACCAGATCGGGCCGGACACCGTCGGCGCCGTCCTGGCCGCGATCGACCAGGCCGAGGACGTCCGCGAGGTCTTCGAGGACGTCGTTTGGCGGCACCGCGGCAAGAAGATCTCGCCCAAGACCGTCAACCAGAAGCGCTACGTCGACGAAATCCGCAGCCGGACGGTGACATTTGCGGTCGGCCCGGCGGGGACCGGGAAGACGTACCTCGCGATGGCGCTCGCCGTGGCCGCACTCTCCGAAGGGACGGTCGGTCGGATCATTCTGACGCGACCCGCGGTGGAGGCCGGCGAGCGGCTCGGATTCCTGCCGGGTGACATGCTCGCCAAAGTCGACCCGTATCTGCGTCCGCTCTACGACGCGCTCTACGACATGATCGAGGCCGAGCGCCTCGCCGGTTACATGGAGCGCGGCACCATCGAAGTCGCTCCGCTCGCGTTCATGCGCGGACGCACGCTGAACGACTCCTTCATCGTGCTCGACGAGGCGCAGAACACCTCGCCCGAGCAGATGCAGATGTTTCTCACGCGCCTCGGGTTCGGCTCGAAGATGGTCGTGACGGGTGACATTACGCAAGTCGACCTCCCGCGCGAGCAGGCATCCGGGCTGATTCAGGTTCGCGACATCCTGGCGGGCATCGACGGCATCGCCTTCGTCGAGTTCGGGAACGAGGACGTCGTCCGGCACAAGCTCGTGCAGCGAATCGTCGAGGCGTACAAGCGGCACGCTGAGGAGACGGGCACGGCGCGCAGACGATGAAGCGCGCCGCATGATCGTGGTCGAGACTCAGAACCGGAGCGGCCTCGATTTCGTCGAGGGGGCGGCCGCGGAGGTCGCGCGACATGTGCTCGCCGCGGAGGGTTTCGAAGACGGCGAGCTCGGAATCGTGTTCGTCGCTCGCGAGGAGATGAAGGAGCTGAAGCGCGAGCACCTCGGGATCGACGAGGTGACCGACGTGCTCTCGTTCCCGCTCGACGGGTGCGACGAGCTTCCTGAGGGGATTCCGCGGGCGCTCGGCGACGTCGTCCTCTGTCCGGCGGTCATAGGTGAGGAGTGGCGCTGGCCACTCGTCCACGGCCTTCTGCACCTGCTCGGGTACGAGCACGGTGACGAGATGGAGGCCCGCGAACGAGTCTACGCGGCGCAATGAGCAGCCAGCGCAGTCCCACGCTCTTCGACAGCTTCAACTACGCCGCAGAAGGGATCATCCACGCGCTGCGTACGCAGCGAAACCTCTGGATCCACTTCACGATCGCCGCGGCCGTGCTCGTTGCCGCGGTGGCATTCGGGGTCTCCAGGCTCGAGCTGATGGTGCTCCTGCTCGCGATCACGTTCGTGCTCGTGGCCGAGCTCGTCAACACCGCGATCGAGGCTGCGGTGGACGTAGCTTCCACCTCCTTCGACCCGATGGCGAAGCTCGCGAAGGACATCGCCGCAGGAGCGGTGCTGATCGCGGCGCTGAACGCCGTCGCTGTCGGCTATCTCGTCTTCTCGGGCGAGGTCGCCGACCGGAGCTCGCGGTTTCTCGACCGGCTGAGCGACGCGCCGGCGGAGCTCACGCTCGTCTCCCTCGCTTTGACGGTCATCCTCGTCATCGCCGTGAAGGCGTATACGGGCAGGGGCACGCCGCTTCGTGGCGGACTGCCGTCGGGACACTCGGCGGTCGCGTTCGCCGGCTGGATGGCGATGACGCTGATCCTGGACGACTCGTCGCACCGCTTCCTGATCTCGTCCCTGGCGTTCATCATGGCCTTGCTCGTGGCTCAGACGCGCGTCGAGACCGGAGTCCACTCCGCCTCCGAGGTGGCTAGTGGGGCCGCGCTCGGCGCCCTCACGACTCTCGTGCTCTTCCAGGCGTTCGGATGAGCGGCGCCGTTTCCGACGCCGAGCTCCTGGCCCTCGCCGACGCAGCCTCGGAGCGGGCGTACGCGCCCTACTCGGAGTTTCATGTCGGGTGCGCGGTGCTGGCGCGCGACGGTCGAGTGGTCGAAGGCGTGAACGTCGAGAACGCGGCCTACCCGCTCGGCGTCTGCGCAGAGCGCGCGGCATTTGCCCGCGCCGTCTCCGAGGGATACCGGCCGGGCGACTTCGTCGCTGCCGCCATCACCGCGTCGCCCTGCGGCGGCTGCCGTCAGTGGCTGCTGGAGATGGGCGTCACAAAGGTCGTCTTTCGGAACGGCGGGCGCATCGTCACGATGAGCCCTGGCGAGCTCCTGCCCGAGTCGTTCGAAGCCGCGGATCTCCCGTGAGCCTGTGGAGCGAGTTACACGGTCTCGGCACGAAGCCGTTTCCCCTGTACGTGGATTTTCGCGTTACGATCGCAGCGGGTGGTGGGATGGGGTGCCCCGAGAGCAGGCGGCGGTGAAATCCGGTCTAGTCGCGGTTGCCGGTCGGCCGAACGTCGGCAAGTCGACGCTCGTCAACGCGCTCTGCGGCGAAAAGATCGCGATCACTTCGGACGTGCCCAATACGACCCGACGTCGGCTTTTCGGGGTCGCCAACGGACCCGGCTTTCAGCTTGCCCTCGTGGATCTCCCCGGGTTTCAGCGCCCGCTCGACCCGTTGACGGAGAAGATGCAGCAGACGGTCGACGCCTCTTTCAGCGATGTCGACGCGGTGCTCCTGGTTGTCGACGCTCGCGCGCGGATCGGCGCCGGCGATCGTTTCGTCGCCAGCCGTGTCTTCGGGCTCGAGAAGCCCGTCGTGATAGCGCTGAACAAGATCGACCGGCTGAAGCGCGGCCACGTCTTCTCCCAGATGCAGGCAGCATCGCAGCTGGGCGACTTCCACGCGCTCCACCCGGTGAGCGCTGTCACGAAAGACGGCGTGGAGGAGCTGCGAGGAGATCTCGTCTTCCTCCTCCCCGAGGGCCCGGTGTACTTCCCCGACGAGCAGAAGACGAACCTCACGCTCGAAGAGCGGGTGGGAGAGGTGATCCGCGAGAAAGCGCTGCGCCTCACGCGCGAGGAAGTGCCGCACGCGATCATGGTCGAGGTCGACGAGATCGGGGAAAAGGTCGTGCGCGCGCTCGTCTGCGTCGAGACAGAGTCGCAAAAAGGGATCCTCGTCGGCAAGAAAGGCGCGATGGTGCGCGAGATCGGGACGCGGGCGCGACCCGAGGTGGAGGCGCTCGTCGGACACTCGGTCTTCCTCGAGCTCGTGGTCAAGGTGCGCCCGAAGTGGCGCCGCGACCCGAAGATGCTCGAGCGGCTCGGCCTCTGAGTCCGATGAATGCCCGTCGCAGCGGCCCAAGGGGAGCTCGAACGGCGAATCGTCACTGTCCTCTTCTGCGATCTCGCGGGATTCACCACTCTCTCCGAGCAGCTCGACGCGGAAGATGTCGCAATCGTTCAGGAGGCGTACTTCGAGGCCGTTCGACACGCCGTGGGCCGTCACGGAGGCGCGCTAGAGAAGTTCATCGGCGACGCTGCCGTCGCAGTTTTCGGAGTACCGAATGCCGGAGAGCAGGACGCGGAGCGCGGCGTGCGGTGCGGACTGGCTGTGGTGGGAGCGATCGAGCAGCTCACGGCACGGCTGGAGCTCGACGGCGCGACGCTGCATGTCAGGGTGGGCGTGAACACCGGCGAGGCGGTCGTCCATCCTGCACCGGCGCCGGGTGCTGCGATGGTGACGGGGGACGTCGTCAACACGGCGGCGCGGCTGCAGGCGGCCGCGCCGCTGAACAGTGTCCTTCTCGGTCCTGAGACCGCGCTCGCCGTCGCACACATCGTCGAGCTCGATCAAGCCGTCGAGCTCGAGCTGAAAGGCAAGACCGAGCCCGTTCGGGCGGCGTGCGCGGGCGACCTCCTGCCCGAGCCGGAGCGCGAGCGGGCGATGGGTGCTCTTGCGGCGCCAACGATCGGTCGCGCGGAAGAGCTCTCCCTGATAGCGCTCGCACTTGACGAGTGCGCCGACGGCTCGACGCGACGCCTGACCGTCATCGCGCCTCCTGGCACCGGCAAGTCACGCATCCTGGACGAGGTCGCGGCGCTCGCGAGCGCGCGTGGAACTGCGGTCCGGCGGGCTCGCGTCCGTCCGGATGCTCTCTCGGCTTTTCGTCCCGTCGGCGAGCTCGTCGAGTCCGCGCTCGCGAGCGCCGGGCTGAACAGCGACGACGAGGTCCGTGGCGCATTGGCCGAGGCGCTCGACTTCGAGCGCTCGGTGGTCGTAGCCGACGAGTTGCTCGCGCTTCTCGGTGGCTTCGAGGATGGAGCGCCCGAGGAGGAGGCCGAGGCGCGTCGCTCGGCTCGCTTTGCCGCCTGGTCCACCGGCCTCGCAGCTCTCGCCGCCACCGAGGTGTGGCTCGTCGAGGATCTGCATTGGTCGGGAAAGGACTACCGCGCGTTCCTGGCATCCGCCACCGAAGGCAAGGGCCGCCTGGTCGTCTGCACGTCTCGCCCTTCCCTGCTCGAGACCGACAGCGAGTGGATCTCGCGGAGAGATCCTCGAGCTCGAGCCGCTGTCTTCCGAGTCGACTGCCGAGCTCGTCCGCGCTCTCGTCGGCGATGCTCTTTCGAGCGATCTGGTCTCCCGTATCGCCGAGAGATCCGAAGGCAATCCGCTGTTCGTCGAGGAGCTTCTCCGATCCTGGGTAGGAAGCGGGTTGCTCGAGCAGTCCCCATCGGGCTGGCGGCTTCGCCGTACGGTCGATGAGGTCGAGCTCCCCTCGACAGTCCAGAGTGTGTACGCAGCGCAGCTCGACGATCTGCCAGATTCCGCGCGGTCGGTCATCCGTCGAGCATCGGTGGCCGGAAGGCGGTTTCCCCGTGACGTGCTCGGTGTGCTCGGAGCTGACGGGTCGGAAGGGGTAACCGCACTCCAGCGGCGCGGGCTCGTGCACGGTCCATTCGCCGATGATCTCCTCGGCGAGTCGTTCGTCATCCGGCACGCGCTCCTTCGCGATGTCGGCTACGCGAGCCTTTCCCGCGCCGAGCGCGCGCGGCTTCACGTGCGGATGGCTCGCTGGTTGGAGACGGTCGGGTCGACGAAGCCCGACGAGGTGGCGGAAGTCATCGGCCGTCACTACGCAGCCGCCATCGATTCAGCCCCCAGGCTCGCACCGGATCTGGGGGACGGCCTCACCAGAGACGCCGCCGCGGTCCTGGCGGCGGGCTGGTTCGAGCAAGCGGGCGTGGCTGCCTTGGCTGCCGCGGCGCACGACGCCGCGCGTGGGCTGTACGAGAGGGCGGTCGAGCTCACGGCGACGGACGCTCAGGACGAGCGGGCGAGACGGCTCCTAGGGCTTGCGCGCGCGTCGGCGTTTACGTCGGACATGGCCGTAGGTCTAGCTGCGGCGGAGCAGGCACTCGTCCTCTACCGTCGATGCCTGAGCGATGGTGTCGGCCCACCCGACGACATCAGGGAAGAGGCTGCACGGGCTGTCGTTCTCGTCGGAACGATCCTGGCCCAGCAGCTCCGGTTCCAGGAGGTCGTCTCGCTCGGAGTCGACGCTCTCGCCGAGCTGGGTGACCGAGGCGATGCGGTCACGGCGCGCCTGCTCCTGACGCACATCCGCGGTGCGGCGATGATCGGAGACGACGAGTGGAAGAACACCGAGCGTGATCGTGCTCGCGCACTGGAGATCGCGCACACCGTCGGCGACCGAGATCTCCAGCTCGAGACTCGCATGTGGACCGTGTGGGACGAGTCCGACGTGGGGCTACTGCGGTCTGAGTGGATGGAGATCGAACGCCTTGCGCACGACCTGCGCCGCTGGCCGGACGTTGCGGAGGCGCGCCGGACGCTGGCGGGGCTCTGCCTCCCGGACGATCTCGACGGCACTAGCGAGGCAGCGACACGTCTTGCCTCTTTTGCCGAGGCTCACCAGCTGGACGAGCCCGGCGCCTGGGCGAACTACTACCGCTCCGAGGTCGAGTTCGTACGTGGCGATTGGGCTCGGGCGCTGGCCAGCGGTCTGCAGGCGATCGATCTCGGCGAGTCCCGGAGCTATCATCGGGTCGCCGCGCGCTCATGGTTCGTGGTGGTGCCCATGGCTGCCGCCCGCGGCGATCGGGCCACGCTCGAGCGCGCCGTGGCCTGGTATCGACACCGTGGGTTTCCGGAGACGCCCTATGGGTTGATCTCCCGAACTGCGGTCGACCTCCTCATCGAACGCGCCGGTCTCACGACCGGATTTCGTGTCGATCTCGAACAGCTCGAGCCCTCGATTGCCCAGGGAAGTGGATTGCCCTCGTGGCTCGAGGCGGTCGACATCGTCGTGGAGGAGGGACTTGCCCGTGGTCAGGTGAGCGAGGCGCGCCGGGCACTCGAGATCTTCGACGGAACACTCGAGCGCGAGCCGTCGCTGATGGGAGAAGCTGTCCGTGCCCTTCTCGAGGCGAGGGTCTCTTTCGCAGAGAGTGGCGATCCGGTCGCGGTGCGGGAGCGCATGCCGCCGCTCCGCGACTTCGGCGCGCCGTGGTTGCGGCTCAAGTGCCTGCGACTCCTTGTCGGCGAAAGTGCCGCCGCTGGGCCGGAGCTTGCCGAGGCCCGTGCGCTCGAGGAGGAGCTGGGCATACGACGAGCTCTCTGACCTACACTCGAACGATGGCGAACGCTCCGGCGCTCATCGCTGGCTTCGAGCTTCCGGCCGGCCCGCGGCTTCCACGCGTGGGCGCCGTCGACGCGGTTGCGCTCGAGGAGCGCGCAGCGACGCTTGCGAAGCGCTCGATCAAGCGGGAGTCCAAGCTGCAGGCGCTCGACCTCGCGATTCGCATGATGGATCTCACAACGCTCGAGGGTCAGGACACTCCTGGGAAGGTCGCGGCCCTCTGCGCGAAGGGGATGCGACCTGACCCTTTGGATTCGACGGTGCGACCAGTTGCTGCAATCTGCCTCTATCCGAATCTCGTCGAGGTCGCGAAGGAACGGCTCGCCGGGAGTGGCGTGAAGGTCGCCTCGGTGGCGACCGCGTTTCCTTCCGGCCAGTTGCCGACGAGGCTTAAGGTCGCCGAGACGCGCGCCGTGGTCGAGCTCGGTGCGGACGAGGTGGACATGGTCATCGACCGCGGGGCCTTCCTTTCGGGTCGATACTCGAAGGTCTACGACGAGATCGTGCAGGTGAAAGAGGCCTGCGGTGACGCGCACCTGAAGGTGATCCTCGAGACCGGCGAGCTTGGCACCTACGACAATGTCCGCCGCGCGTCGCTACTCGCGATCGCGGCGGGAGCGGACTTCATCAAGACCTCGACCGGGAAGATCAGTCCAGCCGCGACGCTGCCGGTGACGCTCTGCATGATGGAGGTCGTCCGCGACGTCTACCACGAGACCGGTCGCAAGGTCGGAATCAAGCCCGCCGGAGGAATCCGGGCTTCCAAGCAGGCGGTGCAGTACCTCGTCGTCCTCTACGAGACCCTCGGTCCCGAGTGGATGACACCGGATCTCTTCCGTTTCGGCGCGTCGTCGCTTTTGAACGACGTGTTGATGCAGATCCGCAAGGAGAAGACGGGGCGCTATCAATCCGGCGACTACTTCACCATCGACTGATGGCACAGGTTGAAAAGCGGACGGCGTCTGTTCCCGCTCTCCTCGAGTGGGAGTACGCGCCGGCGCCCGAGGCGCGCGACATCGTCCAGATTCGCGAGCGCTACGGCCTCGTGATCGGAGGCGAGGAGGTCGACCCGCGCTCGGGCGAGTGGTTCGAGTCGATCTCACCCGCGACGGAGGAGAGCCTGTTCGAGGCAGCTCTTGCGGGCGCGGAGGACGTCGATCTCGCCGTGAGCTCGGCGCGCGATGCGTTCGAGCACGGTTGGGCGGAGCTCGCTCCGGCAGAGCGAGCGAAGTATCTCTTCCGGATCGCGCGCATCATTCAGGAGCGCTCGCGCGAGCTTGCGGTTGCGGAATCGCTCGACGGTGGCAAGCCCATCCGCGAGTCGCGCGACGTCGATCTACCGCTCGCCGCCGCCCACTTCTTCTACTACGCCGGCTGGGCGGACAAGCTCGAGTACGCCTACCCGAACCGGAAGCCGCGCCCGCTCGGCGTCGCCGCGCAGATCATCCCCTGGAACTTCCCGCTCTTGATGCTCTCGTGGAAGATCGCTCCTGCGCTCGCCTGCGGGAACACCGTCGTCTTGAAACCTGCGGAAACGACCCCGTTGACCGCGTTGATCTTCGCCGACATCTGCCGGCAGGCGGAGCTCCCGCCGGGTGTCGTCAACATCATCACGGGCGACGGGTCGACAGGCGCGCATCTCGTCCGGCACGACGGCATCGACAAGCTGGCGTTCACGGGGTCGACCGACGTCGGCAAGCTGATCATGCGCGAGCTCGCAGGTCGCGATGTGCGGCTGACGCTCGAGCTGGGAGGGAAGGCCGCGAACATCGTGTTCGACGATGCGGCCCTCGATCAAGCGGTCGAGGGGATCGTCAACGGCATCTACTTCAACCAGGGGCATGTGTGTTGCGCGGGCTCGCGGCTGTTGGTGCAGGAGTCGATCTACGAGCCGTTGCTCGAAAAGCTGAAGCGGCGGCTGTCGACGCTGAGGGTCGGTGACCCGCTCGACAAGAACACCGACGTGGGTGCGATCAACTCGAAGGCGCAGCTCGACCGGATCACGGAGCTCGTCGCGAGCGGGGAGGCGGAGGGCGCGGAGATGTACCAGCCCGAATGTCGTCTTCCCGAGCGGGGTTACTGGTTCGTGCCGACGCTCTTTACGAATGTCGCACAGAGTCACCGGATCGCCCAGGAGGAGATCTTCGGACCGGTGCTCTCGGTGCTCACCTTCCGGACACCCGAGGAAGCGGTTGAAAAGGCGAACAACACGCCGTACGGCCTGTCGGCCGGCGTCTGGACGGAGAAGGGGTCGAGGATCCTGTGGATGGTCGAGCGGCTGCGGGCGGGCGTCGTGTGGGCGAACACGTTCAACCGCTTCGACCCGGCGTCGCCTTTCGGCGGCTACAAGGAGTCGGGCTTCGGGCGCGAGGGCGGGCGTCACGGGCTCGCGCCGTACCTGAGGTTCGAGTGAGCGCTCAGCACCGTTCTCGTCACTCCGCGAGCCCCCCTTCCCCACCCAGGGTGGGGTGTGTGACCACCCTCCACCCGGTGTCGAGCCTATCCGTCAATTCGTCACCGAGCTGGCACGCAAATGCGTCGATTACGCTCCAATCTCTCCACAGTGATCCGGTCGCGTGACCATGAGCCGCCTCCCCGTCAAGAAGACCTACAAGCTGTCGATCGGAGGCGCATTCCCCCGTTCCGAGTCGGGACGGATCTACGAGGCCGAGGGCCAGAACGTGGCCCGCGCTTCCCGCAAGGACGCTCGTGACGCCGTCCGCGCCGCTCGAGCCGCTTTCCCCACCTGGTCGGGGATGACCGCCTACAACCGCGGCCAGGTCGTCTATCGCCTCGCGGAGATGATGGAGGCGCGCGCCACCGACCTCGAGCGCGTCTGCTCGGGTCGTGACGAGGTCGAGGCGGCGATCGATCGTGTCATCTGGTACGCGGGCTGGGCCGACAAGCTCTCCCAAGTGCTCGGAGGATCGAATGCGGTCGCAGGCCCCTACTTCGACTTCACCGTGCCGGAGCCGACCGGAGTCGTGGCTGTTCTCGCCCCCTCCGAGCCTGCGCTCGGCGGTCTCGTATCCAGGATCCTTCCTGCCCTCGTCGGGGGCAACGCCGTCGTGGCGCTCGCGTCCGAGACCCATCCGGTGGCCGCCATCGAGTTGGCCGAAGCTTTCGCAACGTCCGACCTTCCAGCCGGTGCGGTCAACATCCTCACCGGGTTTCGCGACGAGCTGGCTCCGTGGCTCGCCGGGCACATGGACGTGAACGCCATCGACGTGACCGGCGCCGACGGCGCCAGCGCCGAGCTCGAGCGGCTCGCGGCCGAGAACGTCAAGCGCGTGGTGCACTCCTCGGCGGAAGCGCAGAGCCCGTGGGAGATCGAGGCGTTCCTCGAGCTGAAGACTGTCTGGCACCCGATCGGCCTCTGAAGCCGCACGCCGCCACTCTCTCCCGGCGGACGCCAGGTCTCGGGGTGTACCCCGGCTTCGCCGCCGGCTGACGATGCTCGGCTGCGAGCGCCGCCCTGCGCCCCGCAGAGGAATGGACGTTCTAGCCTCTCGTCGCGTAGACCGCTTGTCGCAGGCTTGGTCCCACCGGCTCGGAGGCAAGGATCCAGACTGCGAGCGGTCGGTCGCCTGCGTAGTGCACGGAGAGGTAGTCGGCAAGCATCCGGCCGGAAACCGTGTTCGGCGACCACTCCGGTCGCATCGTCTGCGCCGACAGGCGTCGGGGCGCCGGGAAGGTGGCCGCCCGCCCGGGCGCCCCAGGCCGCGACTCGACGAGCTCGACATCGATTCCGGCCGGCCGGACGACGTGATAGACGATTGCGACTCGCCCGGTCGTCGGATGGATACCAATGGCGGGGAGGAACGCGTCCCTCCCGCTCGTCACTTGAACAGGAGGCGTCCATGAGAGGCCGTCGCTCGACATCGACACGACAACGCTGTTCTGGCTGCATCCGGAGCTGAAGCGGCAGTCGTGCCACGTGACCCACACCCGGCCGGAGGGATCGACATCGGCGGAGGGGAGGGGGAAGAAGCGAAGGCCGCGGATCGAGCGAACCTGGAGGTCGGCGACGGTCGCAGGTAGACCAAAGCTCAGAGCTCCATCCGTAGAGACGGACGACCCGAGGCGGTTACCGGACCAGAAGTAGACGACCACCAGCTCGCCCGACGGCCGGATCACAGGGAAAGCGCCCACAGCGTCCGTCACGGGGATTCCGACCGGAGCCGACCATGTCTGTCCTCCGTCGATCGACGTGATCACCGCAAGCCGATCCGATCGGAGCGTGTCCGTGTACACGAGATAGCAACGCCCGAGATGAGGGCTGGACTGACCGTTGTCGCAGGCGATCCAGTTCTTGTCGAACGTGATGCCGTTCGGCGAGGTGTCTTCGATCGCGGTCACCGGTGGGCTCCAGGTGAACCCGTCGCTCGATCGGCTGATCGTCAGACGAGTGACCTGCCCTTCCAGCGCGAGCGTTGCGATCAGCCAGACCCGATTGACCGCGTCGTACGCGACGACCGGATCGCTTGCTCGCTCATTCGGTCCGGTGGGAACGCTCGCACGTGTGAGGCCTGGCAAAAGACCGCTTCGCCAGACTCGTCCGTCATCCACCGACACGGAGAACCCGATGTTGTCCGCCGCGCCACTGAATCGTCGCCCGACCTGGAACGTCGCGACCGTGGTGCGCCCGACGGTGAGACTGTCGGGCTCGACCTCCGACTCGTGCTGGGCCTCGGGACCCGTGTAAGGATCGCGCGAAAGACGTCTTCCCACGAGCTCGCAGTCCGCCGCGACGCGGTCGACGAGGTCCGCGTTCACGAGGTCCGAACCGGAACCACAGCGCACGGTGTCTCGGGATCCGTCGTACTGGGCGACGATCCGGTCGGCCCCCGGTCCGGCGTCGATCAGATCGCTGCCCGGACCGCCGTTCAGGAAGTCGGTCCCTGCATTCCCCACGAGTCGATCTCGTCCTTCGCGGCCGAGGATCGTGTCCGCTCTCGTCGTCCCGACGAGACGGTCGTTGGTGGCGGTGCCGAGGATTCGCGCGGCCTGGGCGGCCCCTGCAAGGATCAGCATTGTCGCGACGACGACGAGGATCCGCATGAGACGTAGACGATAGATGTGCGATGCGGGTGCATGAGCTCGCCTTGGGAATGCACGGCCATGTCGAGCGACTGCTCCGACGCGAGCGCCCCGCCGATTACGATGCGCGCGGTGAGCAGGTTGAGTCAGGCGATCGCCGAAGGCGACGGCATCTCCATCCTGGTGGAGGTGGGCGACGCCGCCGGTGCGACCGCCGCCGAGCGCGAAGGCGCCGATGGTCTTGTCGTCCGGGGCGATGCAGGCGTCGTGCGCGCGTCGTCTCAGCTGCCGCTCTTGCACCTGGGCGGCGCGGACGAGGCGAGCGTGCGAGCGGCGGACGCCGTCGTCGTCTCCGACTCCACCGCGTGGGACCAGGGACGTGCCCTCGGGCTCGAGTGTGTCGTTCGCGTCTCGCACTCCGACGATCTCGAGCGCGTGCTGCTCGAGCTCGATCCGGAGATCTTTCTGCTCGCCACCGGGCGGAACTCGGACGAGGATCCGCTGGAGGCGCTCCTGGCGCTCCTGCACGACGTTCCCGCAGGGAAGCTCGCGATCGCGGATCTCCACGACGCGACCGTCGACGATGTCGCAGAGCTCGAACGGGCAGGCGTCGACGGTGTCCTCGTGGCCGCAGGCAGCGTCGCGGCGCTCGTAGGCACCGAGCCCCCGGATGTGTAGTGCCGGGGCTTGTCTCGCCCTCCACTGACGTGATGCGGATCGGCATCCTGACCGGCGGCGGCGATTGCCCCGGACTGAACGCAGTGATTCGCGCTGTCGTCCGCCGCTCGACCGACCGCGAGCATGAGTTGGTCGGCGTTCGCGACGGCTGGAAAGGGCTCACGGACGGGATCTTCTCCCCGCTCGGTCGCCGGGAGGTGTCCGGGATCCTGCCGCGCGGGGGCACGATCCTCGGCACCACCCGGACGAATCCGTACAAGCTCGAGGGCGGCATCGATGCGGTGCGACGCAACTTCGCGGACGAGCGTCTCGAGGCCCTCGTCGCGATCGGAGGCGAGGACACGCTCGGGGTAGCCGCACGTCTCCATCGAGAGTACGATTTTCCCGTCGTCGGAGTTCCCAAGACGATCGACAACGATCTTTCGGGCACCGACTACACCTTCGGCTTCGACACCGCCGTCACGATCGCCACCGAGGCAATCGACCGTCTCCACTCGACCGCCGAGTCGCACAACCGCGTGATGGTCGTCGAGGTCATGGGCAGGCACACCGGCTGGATCGCGGTCATGAGCGGCATCGCCGGCGGCGCCGACGTGATCCTCATCCCGGAGCAGCCGATCACGGTCGAAGAGGCCTGCCGGGAGCTCCTGAAGCGGCACGACGGGGGCAAGGACTTCTCGATCGTCGTCGTGAGCGAGGGGTACGAGCTGACCTATGAGTCCGGCGAGCAACGGGCAGTCGCGGGCGAGGCGCGGGAGACTGACCAGTTCGGACACGTCGTCCTCGGTGGCGTGGGCGACGCACTGGCTCGCGAGATCGAGGAGCGAACTGGCTTCGAGACGCGCGTGACCGTCCTCGGACATGTCCAGCGCGGCGGGACTCCGACTCCTCGCGACCGGGTGCTCGCGACGCGCTTCGGGCTCGAGGCGGCCGACCTCGTCCACGAGGGCCGCTTCGGTCGCATGGCCGCGCTGCAGGGAGACACGATCGTCGATGTCTCGCTGGAGGAGGCCACGCGCGAGCTCAAGACCGTCCCCGCCGAGTGGTACGAAGTCGCGCGCGCGTTCTTCGGCTAGCCGCGTGGGGGAACCCGTGGTGCCCCCACGCGCCCCCTCTTTCGGTGCATCGCAGGGAGATCGCTGCGTCACGCCTCCCGGCCGACAAAGCCGGACTCCGGCTCGCGCGCCGCGCGCCCACACGGGTCTGTCGGGCTGCGCCCGGCGCAGAGTTACCATCCGAGGCGGCCGGAGTGGCGGAACTGGCAGACGCGCGGGACTCAAAATCCCGTGTCCTTCGGGACGTGTGGGTTCGACCCCCACCTCCGGCATCGTGGGGGAACCCGAGGTTCCCCCACGCACCCACTGTCACGCCTACCCGGCCCGTACCAGCGTGGCAAGAAGGGTCCGTGGGAAACCACATGGTCCCTGACGCTGTACGCTTTTGGATTCGGGACTAGGTGCTGAGAAAAGGAGGAACCACAATGTCGAAGGCCGTAGCCGCTGTAGTAGCCGTGCTTGCTCTGGCGCTCGCGGTCACCGCGTGCGGCGGGGGCGACGAGAGTGCGGACGACTTGCTGGCGTCGATCGAGGACAAGGGCGTGCTGACGGTCTCGACCGATCCCGCCTACCCGCCGCAGTCGGAGCTGAACAAGGACACGGGTGAGTACGAGGGGTTCGACATCGCCGTCGCGACAGAGATCGCCGACCGGCTCGGCGTCGACATCGCCTGGGAGGCGCCCGCGTGGGAGACCATCATCTCCGGGAGCTGGAACGGGCGCTGGGACATCTCGGTCGGCTCGATGACGATCACCCCCGAGCGTGCGGAGGTTCTCCACTTCACGCCGCCTTACTACTTCACGCCCGCCTCCTACGCCGTGCATGAGGACAACACGACCATCACCGACGTCAGCGGCCTGAACGGCAAGAAGATCGGCGCCTGCGGTGGCTGCACCTACGACCTGTATCTGCAAGACAAGCTCAACATCGCCGAGGACGAGTCGGGGGAGGCGGTGAAGATCGAGACGATGATCACCGACCCGGAGATCAAGACGTACGACACGGACTCGACCGCGATCCAGGATCTCGCGCTGGGTGACGGCCGGAGGCTCGACGCGGTCGTCTCCGCGCTCCCGACGCTCGAGGCGGCGATCGAAGCCGGCTCGCCCATAAAGGTCGTCCCGCCGGATCTCTACTACGAGCCCCTCTCGGTCGCAGTAGACAAGAGCTCGCAGCTCGATCCGATGAGCCTCGTCGAACGCATCTCGGAGATCATCGAAGAGATGCACGACGACGGCACGATGGTCGAGCTCTCGGAGGAGTGGTACGGCACCGACCTCACCGTTGCTCCGCGCAAGGTGACGGGGTGAGTTGAGGGCCTGTCCGGGAAGTGGTCTCGCCATAGGGCCTGAGCCACTTTCCGGACAGGTCTCCAGAGCTCGTTTCACGACGCTTCTCCGCGCAGCAAAGGGGTTCGTGGTGAAACGAGCTCCTGCGCCCGGAGTCGTCTCGTGACAGCGAGTCGCAAAAGCGGCGGCGAGCACGTCGTGCAGCCGCCGCTACCTCCGGGCCACCACCATCAGCGCGGCCGACGGGAGAGTCTCGAGCTCTACTCGGCTCGCGTTCCGTTCAGGCTCAAGCTCGCCGTCGTCTGGGCGGTCATCCTCGGCGTCCTCGTCGCTCTCTTCGCGGCGGCCGGCTTCGACACGGCCTGGATGCGCGAGAACGCGGGCTTTATCGCCCGCGGCATCACCTGGACGATCCTGATCGCGGTTCTCGCAATCGCCCTCGCGTGCGTGCTAGCGCTTCTGGGCGCGCTCGGGCGTCTGAGCCGCAATGCGGTCGCGGTCGGTCTCACGAGCTTCTACACCTCGTTCTTTCGCGGCACGCCGCTGATCGTCCAGCTCTTTCTCATCTACCTCGCCCTTCCTCAGATCGGGATCGCGCTCGGCGACCCCTGGGCCGATCTCCTCACCCTCGACGTCATCACCGCCGGCGTGATCGCCCTGGGCCTGAACTACGGCGCCTACATGACGGAGATCTTCAGGGCGGGCATCCAGTCTGTCGGGCACGGTCAGTCGGAGGCCGCGGACGCGATCGGAATGACGTACTTCCAGAAGATGCGGAGAGTCGTGCTGCCGCAGGCTTTGCGAGTCATCATCCCGCCCGCGGGCAACGAGTTCATCGCCATGATGAAGGACACGGCGCTCGTCAGCTTTCTGGGCACGAGCATCGACCAGATGGAGATCTTCCGTCGCGCCCAGCTCCTCGGCCGAGCCGACTTCCGCAACCTGGAGGCGCTCCTCGTCGCGGCGCTCATGTACTGGGGGCTGACGACGATCTTCCAGTACTTCCAGCTCCGCCTCGAGCGTCGCCTCAGCAAGGGCTACGTGCGCGGCACTGCGCGGGTCGCCGTTGCAGGGCAGCGCGAGCCGGCGGCGACGACGAGGAAGACGTGAGCCACGCGCCGGACGGGAGCCGTGCGGTTCGCGTCGAGCACCTCTGGAAGTCCTTCGGCGGCCATGAGGTGTTGAAGGACGTCAACCTGGAGGTCGACCCGGGGGAGGTCGTCGTCGTCTTCGGCCGCTCGGGCTCGGGGAAGAGCACGCTCCTGCGCTGTCTCAACTTCCTCGAGGAGCCGAGCCACGGGACGATCGAGGTCGCGGGCATCCGGATCGTCGGAGGGGGACACCGAACACGAGCGAAGCGAGAGCGGATCCGTCAGGTCCGCATCCGCACCGGAATGGTGTTCCAGGACTTCAACCTGTTCCCGCACCGAACCGCGCTCGAGAACGTCACCGAGGGCCCCGTGACGGTGCTCGGCAAGTCTGTGCGCGATGCCGAGGCGGCTGCACGCGAGCTCCTCGAGATGGTGGGGCTTCCGGAAAAGGCGGATCAGTACCCGATTCAGCTCTCGGGCGGTCAGCAGCAGCGCATCGCAATCGCCCGTGCCCTGGCCATGAACCCGAAGGTGATGCTGTTCGACGAGCCCACCTCCGCGCTCGACCCCGAGCTGATCGGAGAGGTGCTCGCCGTCATGCGACGTCTCGCGACCGAGTTGCACATGACCATGCTCGTGGTCACGCACGAGATGGGCTTCGCCCGCGAGGTCGCGTCACGTGTGGTCTTCGTCCACGAGGGGCAGATCATCGAAGAGGGCTCGCCCGCGGACGTCCTCGGAAACCCACAGCGTCCCGAGACGCGTCGATTTCTGGAGGCCGTTCTTTAGCTGGCTGATTCCGAATAGCCGCACAGCGGACGCCTATTCGGAATCAACCATCTGGCCTGCTACCTTGCGACGCGGTGGGCAACTGACCGGTCCGCCGGTCATCGGGAGGAGTCTTGTGGACGCACGGAAGCTCGGGGCCTATCTCGTCTTGGGGCTACTCGCCGTCGCCGTGCCGCTGGCCGCTTACGGCTGCGGGGGTGGAGATTCGTCGTCGGCACCCGCGGCGGCCGCTGCGCCCCCTGCGTGCAAACGTTCGGAGCTCGCCAGCTGGCAGAAGCTCGCAAACGAGATCCAGGCGCCCGTCTACTGCCCGTCCTGGCTTCCGCAGCCGCTCGTCGGAGAGTTCGGCGGGAGGTTCTTCAACGGACGCTCCGTGGATCCGGATCGCTCGTACCTCGTCAGCTTCGTCTGGTTCGAGTCGGGTCAAGGGCTTGTCAGCGAGGTGCACGTGAACCTCCGCGCGTATCCGGGCAAGACGCGCATTCCGACCTGTGAGGACACGCTCACGGTCGCGGGCAAGACGGTCCGCAAGAAGATCCCCTGCTTCAGCGACCGCCAGGGGCAGAAGCGGTTCGGCGGAGTGACCGTGGCCGTCTACACGGCGAACCAGGGCGCCGACACATGGCATGTCCTCTACGCCTGGCGCCGACACGGAACGCTGTACACGCTCTCGGAGCACGTTGCGCAGCCATACACGCATACACAGGTCGTTTCCCACCTCGACCGGATGATGCGTCGGCTCGTGCTCGTCTCGCCGGCGACCTAGATGATTGATCGATTAATGCCCGTAGGCGGTGAGTGCGCGGGTCGGTCGGCCGAGTTGCCAGTTGAGGTGGACGGCGGCGGTGAGGGCGAGGATGCGTGCGGCGATACGGCAGATGAGCCCATTTGGAGTTCTGGCGAGGTGGCGCTCGAGCTGCAACTGGTCTTTCAGCGAGTTGACGATCGACTCGATGCGCTGCCGGATGCGCCCGATCGGCGGCGAGGGTCGACCTGGCTCGTCGGCGCGGTTAGGCCGCACCAGCAGGGCGCCGAGCTCGGCGACGGCCTGCTCGAAGTCGGCGCCGGCGAAGCCCTTGTCGGCGATCACGAGCTGGCCGGCTGGCGGCTGGCGCTCGAGCAGCTCGAGCACGGCCTCGCGCTCGGGCGCGTTCGCGGGCACGAGGTCGAAGTCGCGGACGCAGCCGTCGGGACCGCACCAGAGTACGAGCCGCATGCCCCAGTAGAAGCGCGAATGCGCGGCCGAGTAGCCGAAGCCGCACCAGGGTGCGAGCTCAGAGCGGTTGACGGTGGCCACGCTTTGCCCGCAGGGCAAGGGCGTCGTGTCGACGAGGCTGAGCGAGTCATGGAAGCCCGGCAGCTCGCAGGCGATCGCGCGCCAGAGCGTGACGAGCTTGGGAGCGAGTTGCCGGCAGCGCTCGTTGTAGCGCGACTGGCTCGGAAGCTGAGGGAAGAGGTGGGCGAGTCTGCGCCGCGCAACCGCCAGGAAACGGCGGTCACTGGGGTGGCCGAGCAGCATCTGCGCGACCATCAGGCAGAGCAGCTCGTTGTCGGTGGTCAGCTGCGGGCGTCCCCGCCGCGGCGTGCTCGGCGCAGGAAAGAGCGAGCAGGCAGCGCAATAGACTGCGACACAAGGTGTCGAGGTCGGCGCGCACGTAGGCCTCCTGGTCGACGGAGCATTGACACCGCCGACCTTCGACACCCGTCTCTTTTGTCCCTACCTGGTACTCACGGGTGCGCCCGTGAATTACCGATCAATCATCTAGGGGGCTTGATGTGAGAACCACAGACGCCGCGGCCGCAAAGCGGCCGCCTTCAGAGATTTACGCGCGATCAGAATCCGCGCTCGCGGATTTTGATCTTGCGCACAACGAGTAGCCATGCGTCTGACCCGCAGGCAGTTGGTGGGCGGCGCCGCCGTCTCGGTGCTCGGCGCCGGCGGGATCTACAAGCTCGTCGACGAGCTCACGGCTGCGCCGGACCGAGCGGTTTCCGGCTCGCTGCGGCCAGAGCAGCACCTGCTCGACGGTATTCGCGTCGTCCGTGACAACGGCGTCGAGGTGCTCGTACCGCCGCTTCACCACCAGGTGGTCACCGCGACCTTGCGTGTGGGGGAGACGCCCGCCGAGCTTGGGGAGGCACGCGAGGAGCTCGAGAATGCGCTGCGGCGGCTCGACGAGAGCTTCGATCCGAGCCCGGCCGGCCTGGGTGTCACCCTCGCCTGGGGCAATCCCTACTTCGAGCGCTACGTTCCGGCGCAGGCACGCAAGCACTTGCCCCTGGACCGCCGAGCGACGGCAGCGCGCGGCGCGCCTGTGCGGGTGCTCGAGGACGCGATCCGGTTTCCCAGCGACCCGGATACGACACGCCTCGAGGCGAACGACCTCGCGGTCGCGCTGCGCAGCGACTCGCTCGAGCACATCGCAGAGGGCGCCACGGCGTTGTTCGACGAGCTCGACGGCCTGTTCCGAGTGACGAGCATCCGCAAGGGTTTCGTCGGGGGAGGTCTGGAGGGTGGGCCGGGGCTGCCGAAGCAGATGGCTCTGGCCGCAAACATCAAGGGCGCCGAGCTCATCCCCGACGGGGCTCAGCTCTTCCTCGGGTTCACCTCGACCCAGAGGGCCGGCCTCGGCCCCTCGAAGATCGCGAATCTCGAGACGCTCGGCTACGCCGATCTCGGGCCCAGCGGCTACTTCGTCCACGGCACGCACCTGCACCTCTCCCATCTGTTCGAGGACCTTGCCGCCTGGTACCAGGTTTTCGACTTCCAGGAGCGCTTGGACACGACCTTCCGGCCCGGTCTCGACGTTCCGCGCGAGACGCAGACGGTCGCCCAGGGCGTGAGCGAGGCGCAGACCGAGGAGCACGTCCGCCGCGACTTCGCGCGCCACCGTCGCATAGGGCATGCCGGCTCGGTTCAGCCCGCCTCGCGCCTCGACCGCGATGTCGTCGGCCCCGACGGCACGCGCTATGCGAAGGGAACAGCGGTTCCCCAGCGCGCGGACTTCAACACCCTCGACAACCCGTTCTTCTGGTCTGCCGATCCGACCCGTGACGCATTCCTGGAGGAGCCTGCGGCCGGTCTCCACTTCCTCATCTTCAATCCGACGAGCGACGACTTTCGGCGAACGCGGCTCGCGATGGACGGGGTCCTGCCCGGGAGGGCGCGCCTCGACTTCGAGAGGGGAAGCCTCGGCACGGGCTTCAACTCGATTCTCTCCACCACGCATCGGCAGAACTTCCTCGTGCCCCCGCGCGGGCACCGCTCGTTCCCGCTTTCCGAGCTCCCCGCGTAGGCGGCGCCCGTGCGGGCGCGCCGATACAAACTTGAACCTCGGTGTCGAAGTGGTGATACTTGCACGGTCGGGACACACGCGGGACAGGCCCTGCGTGTGTGCGGCGTCAATCGATGAACGGCCGAGGAGGGAATATTCAGTGAGAAAGAGGCTTATGGTCGCTAGCGCGATTGCTGCCGTCGCAGCGCTCGCCGTGGGTGCGGTGGCCGGCGCAGGACCGCATTCCGCGAGCAGCACGTCGGTTCTGCCGTCGTCCTCGTGCGGGCCGTTGTTCTACAAGGGGTCCGGAAGTCCGCAGTACATCATCGCCACCGATCTGCCGCTGCAGGGCGCGGGCCGCGCACAGCTCCTGGCGATGCAGCAGGCGGTGCAGTTCGTTCTGGAGAAGCAGTACAAGTTCAAGGCCGGGAAGTTCACGATCGGCTACCAGGGTTGCGACGACTCGACCGCGCAGACGGGCGCGTGGGACCCTGCAAAGTGCTCGTCGAACGCACGAGCCTACGCTTCGGAGAGGACGCTTCTGGGCGTCCTCGGCACCTTCAACTCCGGGTGCGCCAAGCTCATCGTCCCGATCCTCAACCGAGCGCCGGGTGGAGCGATTGCGATGCTTTCATCGGCCAACACCAACGTCGGCCTCACTCACAACGCGCCGTGGAACAGCCCCGGCGAGCCGAAGATCTACTACCCGACGGGCGTGAGGAACTACGCACGGGTGGCGGCGAGCGACGACTACCAGGGTCCCGCCGCGGCCGACTACCTGAAGCTCAAGAAGAAGAAGAGCGTCTTCATCGTCCACGACAATCAGACGTTCGGGAAGGGCGTCGGCCAGGCGATGCAGGCAAGGGCGAAGAAGCTCGGTATCAAGGTCGCCGGCTTCGTCCCGTGGGACGCGAAGGCGACGAGCTACGAGGCCATCGGCGAGCAGATCGCCTCGTCGGGGGCCCAGTCCGTCTACCTCGCGGGCCTCGTCTGCAACAACGGCGTGAAGCTCATCAAGGACCTGCGCGCCGCTGTCGGGCCGAAGCCGCTCTTCATCGCTCCTGACGGCTTCACCCCGTATTCCGCAACCTTGGAAGCCGGATCGGCGGCCCAGGGCATGGTCATCAGCTACGCGGGCCAGCCACTCTCGAAGCTCGGACCTGTGGGCAAGAAGTTCATCAAGGACTTCCGGGCCTACGCGAAGATCAAGGGCAACACGCCTCCGTACGCCATCTACCAGGCACAGGCGGCACAGGTCCTGCTCTCGGCGATCGCGCGGTCGGACGGCACGCGTGCCTCGGTGGTCAAGGCGATGTTCGCGACGAGAGTCAAGAACGGGATCATGGGCTCGTTCCGCTTCGACAAGAACGGCGACATCGTTCCTTTCAAGTGGATCAGCTTCGACAAGCTGAAGGGCAACACCGGCGTCTACGAGTTCGCCGTGGTCACTAAGGTCGGCGTGTAGCGGGCGTAGAGCCCGGCACGCACCAACGATTGGGGAAGGGCCTCGCGGGGCCCTTCCCCAAATGATCAGGAGGCCGAAGTGGCTACCGACGTTCAGGCGCAGGCCGTCGCGCTGAGACGGCGGATCAGGGCTTCCTCCGTCGTCGTCCCGGCGATCGGGCTCCTGCTCGTCGCGCTCGTCCTCGCTTGGCTCGGCATCAACCTCGCGAAGGACTGGGACCAGTTCTTCCGGATCTTTCTGATCGGACTGACGAACGGCGCGCTGTACGCCCTCGTCGCGCTCGGCTACACGCTCGTCTATGGCATCCTCCAGCTGATCAACTTCGCCCACGGCGACGTGTTCATGATCGGTGGGATGGTCACGGCGACGGTCGCGCTCAGCATGTTCAACCTGCAGGAGGACCCAGGTCTCGGGACCCTCGTCCCCGCGATCCTCGTGGCGCTCCTCCTCGCGATGGCCGGCTGCGCGTTGTTGAACGCGACGATCGAGCGCGTCGCGTACAGGCCGCTTCGGCGCGCTCCGCGTCTTGTGCCGCTGATCACGGCGATCGGGGTGTCGTTCATCCTTCAGAACGTTGCTCTGATCTGGAAGGGCTCCGCGCCGGTCGCGATGCCGCGGTCGCTCCCGGACGGCGCGATCTTCACAGTCGGAACCTGCCCGGACTGCGTCGTCTATACGTGGAATCGCCTCTTTCCGATCCTCATTACGGTGCCGGTCCTCGTCGGTCTCGTTTGGCTCGTGGTGTACACGCGGCGCGGGAAGGCGATGCGCGCCACCGCACAGGACAAGGACGCGGCCGCGATGATGGGGATCGACGTCAACCGCACGATCGGGTTCGTGTTCTTGCTCGCGGGCGCTCTCGCCGGAGCTGCGGGCGTCCTCTTCGCCTTCTACTTCCAGACCATTCGCTACGACACCGGCTTCACGATCGGGCTGATCGCCTTCACCGCGGCTGTGCTGGGCGGGATCGGCAACCTGCAGGGGGCTGTTCTCGGCGCGCTCTTGATCGGCTTGGTCCAGGCCTTCGTCGAGGGCCTTTCGTGGCATTCGCCCGGACCGGGTTGGACGACGACGATCGTGTTCACGATCCTCGTCGTGATTCTCGTCTTCCGGCCCGAGGGGCTGCTCGGCGAGCAAACGCCTGAGGGAGGCTGACGTGCGCAAACGGGTGCAACGGGCTTTCTGGCGCGCTCTCGAGGCGGTTGGCGTCAAGAACGCCCGCCGGCGCTGGGAGGGGCAGTCCCCGTCCCTGCAGCAGGCCCTGCCGCCACTGGTGATCGCTGCGCTCGTGCTCCTGATCGCGTGGGCCGCGGGGGTGCCGCCGCACCCGACGCTCGTCGCTCTCCTCGCCGTCGTCTACGCCCTCTACCTGCTGCCGGGCCGCATTCGGCGGATTGCGTTGCCGCTGACGGTGCTGGGGATCGCGCTCCTCTACCCGATCCTGTGGGCGAACGAGCTGAACGGAACCAACGTCCTCTTCGAGATCCCGGTTTTCAAGGCCTTTCCGAACATGGACACGATGGTCGCTATCGCGATCTTCTCGATGATGGCGATCGGCCTGAACATGGTCGTCGGCTACGCCGGCCTGCTCGACCTCGGCTACGTCGCCTTCTATGCGATCGGCGCCTACATGGCGGCCTGGTTCGCCTCCCCGCACTTTTCCTCGATCGACTTCGAGCTCGGCGCGGTCGGCGTGCCGGAGGGCGTTGACGGCTTTCACATCTCGATCTGGCTGATTCTCATCATCGCTGCAGTCGCGACAGCAGTGGCCGGAGTTCTCATCGGCTTGCCCACGCTCCGGCTGCGGGGTGACTACCTCGCGATCGTCACGCTCGGCTTCGGGGAGATCATCCATCAGGCTGCGCTGAACGGGGATGCCGACGGGATCAGCGCGCTCCTCGATACGAAAACGAGCTTCAACCTCACCAACGGCGCCTTCGGGATCAATCCGGTCGACCCGCCGGGCTTCGGGTCCTGGCTATCCGACAATCTCGGGTTGCCCGCGGACTTCATCGTCGAGAACGGCTCGTACGTGAACTTCGTCAGCCTCATCTACTGGTCGGCGATCGGGCTCCTCCTGATCACGGTCTTCTGCAGCCTCCGGCTGCGAGACTCCCGGCTGGGTCGCGCCTGGGTCGCGATCCGCGAGGACGAGGTCGCCGCCGCCGCGATGGGGATTCCCCTCATGCGGACGAAGACGTGGGCCTACGCGAGCGGCGCGTTCTTCGGCGGGCTTGCGGGCGCCTGGTATGGCTCCTTCAAGCAGGGTGTCTTTCCCGACGACTTCCTCTTCAACTTCTCGATCTTCATCCTCTGCATGGTCATCCTCGGCGGGATGGGCAACGTGTGGGGCGCGATCGCGGGCGCCGCGTTCCTCACCTATCTCGACAAGGAAGGGCTCTCGAACATGGCGGGGTGGTTCAACGAGAGGGACTTCGTCGCCTTCGCCTGCGATCCGGTGGCGCAGGATCCCTCGAGGCCGATCAGCGCAGGCTGCCTCAATGCGCCGCTGCTCGCGACCGGCATCTACGGGACCATCCTGGTCTTAGCGATGCTCTTCCGGCCGCAGGGGCTGATCCCCGAGGAGCGGCGGAAACGGGAGTTAGAGGAGGGAGTTCACGACGAGCCGCTGATGGACGTCCGTCAGGCTCCGGAGGAAGGGCCAGGATGAGCAACGCTCGCCTACGGCTCGCGTTCGTGGGGGAAACCATGTTTCCCCCACGTGCCCCCTTCTTCCTGAG
>JALZOK010000005.1:0-34068 GCA_030857225.1 Actinomycetota bacterium | reverse complement strand
CTCCCGGTTCCCCACACCCCTCCACACTCATGGGCAAAAGGAAGGCCCATGAGCGAGCTTCTTCTGGAGGTCGACGCTCTCCGAAAGGAGTTCGGCGGCCTGGTCGCGGTCAACGACGTCGACCTGACGATCGAGCAGGGCGCCATCGTCAGCCTGATCGGGCCCAACGGCGCCGGCAAGACGACCTTCTTCAACATGATCACCGGGGTCTACAAGCCGACCTCGGGACGCGTCGTCTTCGACGGCAGGGACATCGCAGGCTCGCCTCCGCACACCGCCACGGAGCGCGGCATCGGGCGGACGTTCCAGAACATCCGCCTCTTTCAGCAGATGACGGCGCTCGAGAACGTCCTCGTCGGCATGCACTGCCGTCTGAAGGGCGGGATCGTCGGGAGCATCCTGCGCACGCCGAGGGTCAGGCGCGAAGAGCGTGACGCCCATGAGCGCGCGGCGGAGCTGCTCGAGTACTGCGGGCTTGCCCGGCGTCGAGACGACTATGCGCGAAACCTCGCATACGGCGATCAGCGTCGCCTCGAAGTGGCCCGCGCGCTTGCGACCCAACCCAAGCTCCTACTCCTTGACGAGCCGACGGCCGGAATGAATCCGCAGGAGACGTTGGAATTCGTCGGTTTCGTTCGCAAGGTGCGTGACGACCTGAAGCTCACGATCCTCCTCATCGAGCACGACATGAAGCTCGTCATGGGCGTCTCCGAGCGAATCACGGTGCTCGACTACGGACAGAAGATCTCGGAGGGGTCACCGCAGGAGGTTCAGAGCGACCCCAAGGTCATCGAGGCCTACCTGGGAACGGCGGCAGTCAGTTGACCGACGGCCGGGGCACGATTCTCGAGCTCTCGAACGTGCACACGTTCTACGGGGCGATCGAGGCGCTCAAGGGGATCTCGATCGACGTACGTAACGGGGAGATCGTGACGCTGATCGGTGCGAACGGCGCCGGGAAGTCGACGACCCTCCGCTCCGTCAACGGGCTCAATCCCGCGCGCACGGGAACGATCCGATTCATGGACGAGGACATCACGGGCAAGCCCGCGCACGAGATCGTGCGGATGGGGATCTCGCAGTCACCCGAAGGCCGAAAGCTCTTTCCGCGCATGACCGTCGTCGAGAACCTCGAGATGGGGGCCTTCCAGCGCAGCGACAAGGCGGAGATCAAAGCGGACATGGAGCACGTCTTTACGCTCTTCCCGCGTCTCGCGGAGCGCCGATCCCAGAAAGCGGGGACGATGTCGGGCGGCGAGCAGCAGATGTGCGCGATCGGGCGCGCGATGATGGCGCGGCCGAAGCTGCTCATGCTCGACGAACCTTCGATGGGTCTCGCGCCCATCTTCGTGGAACGGATATTCGAGACCGTGGTCGAGATCAACAAGGAGGGAACCCCGATCCTGCTCGTCGAGCAGAACGCGCTCATGGCTCTCGAGGTCGCCCAGCGCGGGTACGTGATGCAAACCGGGCGTATCGTGCTCGAAGGCCCCGCACGCGAGCTGAAGACGAACGAAGAGGTTCGCAAGACCTATCTTGGCGAAGGTTGAGGCGCGCGCTTCGGGCATACTGGGCCGGAGGGGGGCGACGTTTCGGTCGGGGAGCGGCGTGATGGCAACGAGAGGTAACGGAGTGATAGAGACGCCGGGGCACGCGTTGCGCTGGTCCGCGCTCTCGGTGATCGCGCTCGCGGTGCTCGCGGTCGACCAGGCCCTCAAGGAAAGTGTTCGCTCGAATCTCGATCCGGGTGAGGGGACGCATCTGTTCGGCTCCTATTCCATCCAGCACGTGCAGAACTTCGGCGTCGCCGGCGGTGGGCTCGAGGCGAGTGCGCTTCCGCTCGCGGTGCTCGCGATGCTGGCGGTCCTGGGGCTGTACGAGTTCCTCGCGCGGCGGGGCCATGGTCGCGTATCGCTCGTCGTCGGGTTCGGCCTGCTCGTAGGCGGAGGTCTCGGCAATCTCGTCGACCGAGCGCGCCTGGGCCTGGTCACCGACTTCATTCGCTCCGGCCCGAACGCGTTCAATGTTGCGGACATCGCGATCTTCGCGGGAGGGCTTGTCGTCCTCGTCTGGCTGGCAGCCGCACTCGTCCGGATGTGGACACACCGAGACGCTCCGAGCTGACCAAGAGGCTTGATCGGAAATTCACGGCGGGCAACGAGGGCGAGACAATGACCTCGGCCTAGCCGACCAGCAACGGCGCGTACGGCGGCGCGAGCAGGATCCCGAGCCGAGCGCGGCCGCCGGCCACCCCGTGCGCCATCTCGAGCGCGCTCGAGATCCCGTGGCTCGGCACGAACCCGAGCGTGCGCGCTGCGGCAGCGTCGCGGCAGCCGGCGACGATCACCCGACCGAGCGTCGACAGAGCAGGGGCGCACCCCGCCCAGTCGGCGTACGGCAGCAGTGGATGGCACGCTGCTCCGGCTCGGTACGCGGTGAGCGCTCGCTCGTCCACGGCCGCAGAACGCTCGGCTTGCGCAAGCGCCTCCTGATCCTGCGCTCCCCGCATGGAGTTGAACATCGCCGCATACGGAGCTTGCGTGCCGTGCGCGAACGAGCGAGTGAGGGGATGGACGAGCACCAGTGACCCACCGCGTCTGATCGGAAAGGCATCACGTCTCAGGCGAAGCGCGAGACCGAGCGCGACGGCGGCGACGGTGATGGGATTGAGCGACTCGCGGGGAACGTGCGGCCCGATCCACGGCACCCCCATGACGAGAGCGTCGACGGGCTCTTCGAGCCTGGTCCCGCGCAGTGCGATTCCGCGCAGCAGCGCCTCCGCGTGGGCGACTGCCGGCGGTCCTGCGAAGGCGCCGGTCGCGTCCAGGCGGCGGCCCTGGGCGTCGAGGAGGTCTCGTCGGAGAAAGTCGGGGAGGAGTGAGAACACAGCCCGCAACGAGGAGCGCGCGACGCGAGCGACCTGCGCCGGATCGTTCGGATATCCGCTGAACGTCCCGGTGAGGCGCGGGAGATCGAGCACGAGCGAGACCCCGGCGAGGGCCGCGTGCGTCCTGATTGCCGCTTCGAGCTCGAGCCCGAGGGTCCATGCGGGCGAGCCGGCGGCCTCCAGCAGGGAGTCGACTCCGGCGACGCTCCGTATCGTGGCTGCGTCACAGGCGGCGATGAACGCGCCCGGTCCTCCGTGCAGCACCGTCTCGGCCGCCGTGACCGCGAGCACGAGGTCCGTCTCGACAAGGGCTGGATGGATGCGTGGACCACCGGCGATGGTGATGAGCGATTCGCTCTCCGCATCGTGGACGACAACCTGGCCTCGAAAGGCGCGCGCCTGCGCAGGAGAGAGCAGCCGCTCCAGGTGATGCTGTCCGAAGCGGCGACCGAGTCCGCCTGCGACGAGAATCGTCTGCCGCTCGTCGGGGACACCGCAGCGCTCGAGCTCGGCGATCGTCACCGCGAGCGCCGACTGGCGAGCGTTCTGGGGTGCGCCTGGGAGCGGGAGCGCCGCCGGCTCGACGAGGACCGTGGCTCGTCCGCCGTGCGTCACCAGTCCAGCAAGCGGGGCGCCGGAAAGGGGAAAGCGAAGTGCGTCTCTGACGGCGGCCTCGACATCGACCACTCGCTCGGGCGGTGCGGGCGGACCCACGACTACATCGTCTTCCCCAGTGGGTACGAGGACGACACGAGAGCCCGAGAGCAACGGAACGCGACGCACGGCTGCTATCCAACCAGGCCGTAGAGTTGAGACATGCCGAAGACGCTGACGGGGGAAGAGCTGCAACTCGACGATGCCCCTGCGCGCGAGTCCGAGCTCTTCCTGGTCGACGGCAACAACCTCGCGTACCGCGGGTTCTTCGCTCTCCCCGAGGAGCTCCAGACGACCGATGGGCAGCCGACCAACGCGCTGCTCGGATTCACGAACATGCTCTTCAAGCTTCTTTCGGACTACTCGCCACGAGGTGTCGCGGTCGCGTGGGATACGAGACCCGTGCACCGGACGGAGATCTCGGCCGCGTACAAGTCGGAGCGGCGGCCGATGCCGGATCTCCTGCGCGAGCAGTTCCCGCACTTCCGCCCCATCGTGGAGGCGTTCGGCTACCGGAATCTCGAGTTCGAGGGCTGGGAGGCCGATGACGTCATTGCAACGCTCGCCACACGCGCGGACGAGCGCGACATCAGGACGTGCGTCGTCTCCACTGACCGCGATGCCTTCCAGCTCGTCTCCGAGAACGTGTGCCTGATGATGACGCCTCGTGGCGTCGCCGACGTCCACGTGTATACGCCGGAGCGTGTCCAACTGCGCTACGGCGTCCGGCCCGATCAGGTCCCGGACTTCATCGGGCTGAAGGGGGACACCAGCGACAACATCCCCGGAGTTCCGGGGATCGGGGATAAGACGGCGGGCCAGCTGGTCGCCCAGTACGGCTCGCTCGAGTCGGTCCTGGAGCATGCGGGCGAGCTCTCGCCGGCGCGTTCGCGGTCGCTCATCGAGCACGCAGAGCAAGCGCGGGCATCGAAGCTCCTGGCGACGATGCGTCGCGATCTCGAGCTCGACATCGACCTCGAGGACGTCGTCTCACGATCGCCGGATCGCTCTCAGCTCAAGGAGATCTTCCGCCGCTTCGAGTTCCGCGCGCTCCTCGGTCGCATCGACACGCTCGACGACGCCCTGCCGGCGGCCGAGCGTCCGAAGGCCGAGTCGCAGGCGGTGGCGTGGCGTGAGGGAGAGTTGCCGAAGCTCCGCGGCCACATCGGCTTGGCCGCCGATGCCGCTCGAGTCGCGGTCGCGACCGTTGGCGAGGTCGTGGTTGCCCCTCGCCCAAGTGACACTGTGTCACAAGGCGACGGAGTTGCGCTTGCGGTGCACGACGCGAAGGCGCTGCGCGTCCACGCCGTGGACGACACGCTGATCGCCGCGTACCTGATCGACCCCGGCCGCGCGGAGTACCTCCTCGACGACCTTGCGGCCGAGTACGGCTTCGAGCTCGAGCCGCAGCCTCCGACCGAGGACGAGACGGCAACTCTGGTTCGACACGCGGAAGCGACGCGCCGGCTCGCTCCGCTTCTGCGCGAGAAGGTGCGCGAGCGCGGCCTCGAGCGTCTCTACGACCAGATCGAGCTTCCGCTCTCGTCCGTATTGGCGGCGATGGAAGACGCGGGGGTTCACATAGACACGTACCGCATGGGAGAGATCACCGCCAGGCTTTCCGACCGGGTCGAGGAGCTCGAAGCCGGCGCGTACGAGCTTGCGGGCGAGGAGTTCGTGCTCGGCTCGCCGGTGCAGCTGGGGCGCATGCTCTTCGAGAAGCTCGAGCTGACCCCCGGCCGCAAGGGCAAGACCGGCTACTCGACCGACGCGAAGGTCTTGCGTGCGATCCGCGCCGACCACGAGATCGTCCCGGTGATCGAGGAGTGGCGCGAGCTGACCAAGCTCGTGAACACGTACTTGGGGCCGCTGCCGACACTGCTCGGCGCGGACGGCCGGCTGCACACGACGATCAACCAGCACGTCGCCGCGACCGGGCGCCTTTCGACCTCGAGCCCCAACCTGCAAGCGATCCCCATCCGCACCGAGCTCGGGCGCGAGATCCGCTCTGCCTTCGTCGCGGAACCGGGTCATCGGCTTCTGTCCGCCGACTACTCCCAGATCGAGTTGCGTATTCTCGCGCACGTCTCCGGCGAGCCGAAGCTGCGCGAGGCGTTCCTCCGTGGCGAGGACATCCACACTGCGACCGCCGCCGAGGTGTTGGGCAAGGACCCCGCGACCCTGACGAAGGCCGAGCGGAACGTCGCCAAGATGATCAACTTCGGAATCGTCTACGGGATCTCGGCCTTCGGGCTCTCGGAGAACCTCGACATCCCGAAGGAGCAGGCGCAGACCTACATCGACGCGTACCTGGCGCGCTTCCCTCAGGTACAGGCGTTCATCGCGCGGACGATCACGCAGGCCGGAGAGGACGGATACGCGACCAGCCTGCTCGGGCGCCGGCGCCCGGTTCCCGAGCTGCGTGCCTCGAACCGCCAAACCCGCGGCTTCGGCGAGCGAGTCGCCGTGAACTTCGTCATGCAGGGCTCGAACGCCGACATCATCAAGGTCGCGATGGTGGCGATCCATCAGCGACTGCGCGAAGAGGGGCGAGGCGCGCGGCTCGTCCTGCAGGTGCATGACGAGCTCCTGCTCGAGGTGCCCGAGACGGAGGTGTCAGCCGTCCGCGACCTCGTGCGCGAGGAGATGGTCGGCGCCTACCCGCTCGACCCGCCGCTCGCGGTCGACGTCGGGGTCGGTGACGACTGGGCGGAAGCGAAGTCATAGGGAGCGCCGGGGCTTGAAAACGGCCTGACCTGGCTATACTCCGCGATCCGATGGTGAACGACACGGTCGAGAAGCCGACAGCGGTCGAGGAAGGAGTCTGGATCGAGGGCCCCGATGGGGAGCTCGTTCCCGACTACGAATCGTCCTTTCCCGAGATCAACGAGGGCGAGGTCGTGCACGGCACGGTCGTCCGCGTCGACAAGGACGAGGTGCTCGTCGACATCGGCTACAAGTCCGAAGGGGTGATCCCGGTCGCGGAGCTCACCATTCGCCGCTCGGTCAACCCGGCGGACGAGGTGTCCTTGGGCGAAGAGATCGATGCGCTCGTCCTGACGAAGGAAGATGCCGAAGGCAGGCTCATCCTCTCCAAGAAGCGCGCTCGCTTCGAGCTCGCCTGGAAGAAGATCGAGACCGCGGCCGAGTCGGGAGAGGCCGTCATCGGGAAGGTCATCGAGGTCGTCAAGGGCGGCCTGATACTCGATCTCGGCGTGCGTGGCTTCCTCCCGGCGTCGCTCGTCGACATTCGCCGCGTGCAGGACCTCGACGAGTTCATGGCTCGCGAGCTGCGCTGCAAGGTGATCGAGCTGAACCGGTCGCGCAACAACGTCGTCCTCTCCCGTCGCGCCGTCCTCGAGGACGAGCGCAAGGAGATGCGTCAGGCGATCCTCGACCGCCTGAGCCCCGGGGATGTTATCGAGGGTCAGATCTCGAACATCGTCGACTTCGGAGCGTTCGTGGACTTGGACGGGATGGACGGATTGATTCACATTTCCGAGCTCTCCTGGAGCCATGTGAACCATCCGTCCGAGGTGCTCGACATCGGGCAGACGGTCGAGGTCAAGGTGCTCGACATCGACCGCGACCGCCAGCGGATCTCACTCGGGCTCAAGCAGACGCAGAGCGACCCCTGGCAGCAGGTGCTCGACTCCTACCGCGAGGACGACGTCGTCGAGGGCCGGGTGGCGAAGGTCGTCACGTTCGGAGCCTTCGTCGAGATTCTCCCCGGCGTCGAGGGTCTCGTGCACATCTCCGAGCTCGCCGCGCACCATGTCGAGAATCCGCGCGAGGTCGTCGCCCAGGGACAGGCCGTGAACGTGCGTATTCTCGAGATCGACGGCGATCGGCGCAGGCTCTCGCTCTCCCTGAAGCGCGTCGAGGAAGGCGAGCAACCCGTGCCGCGGGCCGATGGCGCGGAATCCGTCCACGAGACGCCGCACCTCGTGCTCTCCGAGGAGGCATTCCCATCGGGCGGCTCGTCGCCGACGATGGACGACGAGGTTGAGATGGGCCAGCCGGAGATCCAGTCCGAATCAGAGGCCGAGGCTGACGCCGAGACGACCATGCCTGAGATGGAGGTCACGGACGCCCACGCCGAGCCTGAAATAGAAGACGAGACCGAAGCCGACGCCGAGCTCGAGATTCAAGCCGAGCCCGAAGCCGACGCCGAGCCCGAGATCGAGGACGAGCCCAAAGACGAGACAGAGCCTGAGATCGCGGCCGAGATCGAGACCGAGGCATCCTCGGATCCCATGGACGAGGCCGAAGCTGCCGGCGAGCCGGTCGACGAGCCTGCCGTCGTCTCGGATGACGAGGCCGAGCCCGAACTCGAGCCCGACCAAGAGCGCAGCTAGCTCGCCGGCCTTGCGCGCACGATCAGAGTCCGCTCGTGCGGATTCCCGGCGCGCGAAGATCCCGAGAAGACGGCCGCTCCGTGGCCACGGCGGCTCCAATCTCACACTACGCCTCTAGTCGAGTGCAGCCTCCGATCGCACTCGCGATCACCGGTGGTATCGGCGCAGGCAAGAGCTCGGCGTTGCAGAGCTTCCGCCGTCACGGCGCCGCCACGGTCTCGAGCGACGAGATCGTCCACCATCTCCTCGCGACGGATCCCGATGTCAAGCGCGCGCTCGTCGAGCGGCTCGGCGAGGAGATCCTAGGTGAGAATGGCGCCCCGGACCGCGAGCGGATCGCTCTTCGCGTTTTCAAGGATCGAAACGCCCTCGAGTTCCTCGAGAAACTTCTGCACCCCCTCGTATCTCGCGAGTACCTCGCCTGGCGCGACCAGCTCGCCGCGTTGCCGAGCCCGCCGCGCGTATGCGTGACGGAGGTTCCGCTCTTGTACGAGGTCGGCGCGGAGACCCGGTTCGACAAGGTGGTCGTGATCACGGCGCCGGCGAAACTCCGCGAGGCGCGGCGCGGCGGACGCAAGGACGACCGCGAAGCCAGGCTGCTTGCGGACAAGGAGAAGGCAAAGCGCGGCGACTTCGTCTACGTCAACATCGGAACGCTCGAGGAGCTGGACGCCTGGGTGGCGGGAGTGATGGCCACCCTGACTGCTCCAGACTTGTCCCCCGCGCCCGAGTAACCCAAGTTACAACTTGTAACTTGGGTTCTTGATCGTCTTGACCACACGCTCGCCGTGCGCTTTCTGATCCTAGTGGCCATCGCCGTTTCGGGCGTGGCCGGCGTGGCTGCCTGGGTGGTGAAAGCGGAACCCGAGGTCTACCTGCGCGCGCGCTATCCGCTCGAGTTCGAGCACATCCTGCGCCACCACGCGTCCAACTACGGACTCGATCCAGCGCTCCTGGCCGCGGTCGTGTACGTCGAGAGCAGGTTCGACCCGGAAGCGGAGTCCGCGGCTGGCGCCATCGGGCTGATGCAGCTGCTGCCGGACACCGCGAAGGGGATCGCGCTTCGCACCGGCGGCGAGCGGTTCGTCGTCTCCGATCTGCGTGACCCTGAGATCAACGTCCGCTATGGCTCCTGGTACCTCGACCATCTCTGGCGCCGGTACGAGGACAGGAGGCTCGTCCTCGCCGCGTATCACGCGGGCCAGGGGAACGTCGATCGCTGGCGTGCAGACGGAACCGGGATCGGGTTCTCCGAGACGCGCAGCTACGTGGCCGACGTGCTGCGCATCAGGGACGTGTACGCCGACGCGTATCGGTCGGAGCTCGGTCTGTGACGGCCGAGCGAACGAACTCGATCAGGGCGTCCACGTTCCGGATCGGCTCCCCGGTTCCCAGCTGAACCGCCACTCCGTTGGCGACCAGTCCGATGAAGCCTGCGATCTGCTCCGCGAGCGCGTCCGCGCGGAAGACGCCACGTTTCTGCTCGGCGCGAACGTGCTCGAGAAGCGGGGGAGCGAGCGACTCCTGCGTGCGAGCCTCGTAGCGCCGTTTGAACTCCGGGTCGGTGCGGATCTTCCGACCCATCTCCATGTACACGCCGATCCAGTCGAGGTCCTCGTGGCCGACCTCCCGTAGCGTTTTCTCCCAGCCCTTCTCGACCCAGAGCTGGACGAGCCGTTCGTTGTCCTCGCCGCGAGCTCGAGGAACAGGTCTTCCTTCGAGTCGAAGTAATGAGATCGCGCCGCGGGAGAGACCCGTCGCCTCCTCGAGGCGCACAACCGTCGCGCCCTGGTACCCGTGGCCCGCGAAGCAGCGTCTGGCTGCTTCCAGGATCTGCTCCCGTCTCTCGGTCCTGACTTCGCGAACTCCGGACGAGCTTCGGGCGCTGGTGATCACGGCGGTGATCTCGATCAACACCCTGGCGGCTCCGCTCGGCTTCGTCGCCGCCGGGCTGATTATCGAGCGTTGGGGAGTCGTCCCGCTCTTCACCGCGGTCGTCCTCGGGATTACCGGAATGGCGGTGGTCTACGGAGTGATCGTCCTCCGCCACCGCGACGCCGACGCTCTTCCCGAGCCGGCAACCGTCTGATCGCCGCCTAACTGCGGGCGAAGAGGGCGCGGGCGGTCGTGGCGCTCGTCATCGGAACGGAGCAGAAACCCTTTCCCCGGCACGCTCCGCCCCACTGCTTGAACCGCATGCGCCCCAGCTGACGAGCTTCATGCCCGTCGTCGGCACGGCGCTCAGCTCGAGCGACGTTCCCGCGCTCCAGGTCGTCGTGCAGCTCTGGCTGCAGCGCAGTCCCGGAACGTCTGCGGCGACGGAGCCCGATCCGGAGACGGCGAGTGCGAACGGCACCTGGCGGTCGAGCTGGATGAGCCACGGCGAATCCTGCGTGTCGAACCACGCTCCTGCGTGCCCGTAGTAGTCGTCGCGGCCGGAGTCGAGCGCGAGCCCGGTGATCGGTGTCTCGTCTCCGAACGGATACATGAGGTCGTATGCGTTGTCGCAGGTGTGCCCGTCGTCGGGGTCCGGACAGCTGTGCGGCGCGCTGCTCGAGACGGCTCCGAGCGTATGCAGCAGCTCGTGCGCCGCGGTCGTGTTCCAGGGCACTCCGGCGCATGCCTGCGTATAGACGACCGCGAACCCGAGGCCTGACGGGTTGCTGCCCCCCTGGCCACAGATGTCGGGCTCGGCCGGCCCGTCGTAGTACACGAGGTACTTGGTGTGGCGGGACGCGAACCCGCGCACCATCAGTGACGACGTGATCGCCCCGAAGCGCGCATCCACCGAGGCGAGTTGAGTGCTCGACTGCGTGAGCCGGAGCAGCGTCAGATCGAGCTGCGACCCGCACGAGAACGGCGCGAGGTCGTTCCGCGGAGTCCGGAGCGGATCCTGCGACCGCCACCAGGCGTCGATCGACTCCGCATCGGTCTGCATCGCGGTGCTGTACGAAGCGAACCGATCCGCTCCGTCCGACGGGATCGCATACACCCAGTGCACGGGGCTCCCGGCGAGCACGTTCGGCGCGAGGTCGGCCTGTGCGGGCGTGCCGCACCAGGTCGCCGCCATCCGCGCCGGCGCGCGCACCGCGCGGGAAGACGAAGCGAGCGTCCTCGCCTGCTGACGCGTCAGATCGTGGACGACCCAGCGCTGGTCGACCTCACTCGGAGAACCGCCCGCCCCGGCGCAGAGGACGACAACGACGACCGTCGCGAGCCGCAGCATGCTTGCAGTGTCCCGTCGACGGCGGCCACGTCAACCCTCCTTTCGTCTAGGTCGGACCTGAAGCGGACCTCCGCGAACCGAAGACGTGCGAGAGGGTGGTCGCACGCGGGCTACGCTGGATCCCATGCGGGCTTTCCATGCCACCGATCAATACGCGCCCATGGGCGACCAGCCGCGCGCGATCGAGGAGATCGCAGCGTCGGTCACCGAGGGCAACCGCTTTCAGACGCTGCTCGGCGCCACCGGAACGGGCAAGACGGCGACGATGGCGTGGACGATCGAGAAGATCCAGCGCCCTGCGCTCGTGATCGCGCACAACAAGACGCTCGCCGCGCAGCTCTGCAACGAGTTCCGCGAGTTCTTCCCGGAGAACGCCGTCGAGTACTTCGTCTCGTACTACGACTACTACCAGCCCGAGGCGTACATCCCGCAGGCCGACCTCTACATCGAGAAGGACTCGTCGCAGAACGACGACATCGCGCGGCTCCGCCTCTCCGCGACCTCCTCGCTTCTCACCCGTCGCGACGTCGTCGTCGTCGCGTCGGTCTCCTGCATCTACGGCCTCGGCTCGCCGGAGGAATGGCGCGAGCGCGTGCTGATCCTGGAGGTGGGGGAGGAGCACGACCGCGACGAGGTGCTGCGGAAGCTGATCGAGAGCCAGTATGTGCGGAACGACACGGTGCTCGGCCGCGGGCGCTTCCGGGTGAAGGGCGACGTCATGGAGGTGCAGCCCGCGAACCAGGAGACGGCGTACCGGATCTCGTTCTTCGGCGACGACGTCGAGCAGATCACGCACTTCGACCCGCTCACCGGCGAGGTCTACGCGCGGCTCGACAACCTCGTCATCTGGCCCGCCACCGAGTACGTCACCTCGAAGCCGACGATCGAGCGCGCCATCGACGACATTCGCGCCGAGCTCGAGCAGCAGGTCGCGAAGTTCGAAGCCGAGGATCGGATGCTCGAAGCTCACCGCATCCGGCAGCGGACCGAGTACGACATGGAGATGCTGAAGGAGCTCGGCTTCACGAGCGGCATCGAGAACTACTCGCGCATTCTCGAGGGTCGCGCCCCGGGCACGCACCCGTTCACGCTGATCGACTACTTCCCCGACGACTTCGTCGTCTTCGTGGACGAGTCGCACCAGACCGTCCCCCAGCTCGGCGGGATGTACGAGGGCGACCGCTCGCGCAAGCAGACGCTGATCGACTACGGCTTCCGGCTGCCGTCGGCGCTCGACAACCGTCCGCTCCGCTTCGACGAGTTCCTGGGAAAGGTGAACCAGCTCGTCTTCGTCTCCGCGACGCCGGGGGCGTTCGAGCTCACGCGCTCGAAGGTGATCTCCGAGCAGCTGATCCGACCGACCGGGATCGTCGATCCCGAGGTAGAGGTTCGTCCGACGAAGAACCAGATCGACGACCTGCTGAACGAGATCCGCCATCGCGAGGAGGCGGGCGAGCGCACCCTCATCACGACGCTGACCAAGAAGATGGCCGAGGATCTCACCGACTATCTGCTGGAAGCGGGCGTCCGCGCGCGCTACCTGCACTCCGAGATCAACACGCTCGACCGGATCGGGATCATCCGCGAGCTGCGGCTGGGCGAGTACGACGTCCTCGTCGGCGTCAACCTCCTCCGCGAGGGGCTCGACCTGCCGGAGGTGTCCCTCGTCGCCGTGCTCGACGCTGACAAGGAGGGCTTCCTGCGCGGCAAGACCGCGCTCATCCAGACCACGGGGCGCGCCGCGCGCAACACGGCCGGGAAAGTGCTGCTCTACGCCGACAAGCGGACCGAGGCGATCATCGGCGCGATGGAGGAGACGAACCGCCGGCGGGAGTATCAGGTCGCATACAACGAGGAGCACGGAATCACGCCGCAGACGATCGTCAAGGGCGTCTCCGACATCGCCGAGCTGCTCTCGCTCGAATCCCCGCATGTCCCATCGTCTCGCCGCCGGCGGGGGAAGGCTCCAGCAGAGGGGATGACCGGCGAGGAGCTCGAGAAGCTCGTCATCACGCTCGAGGAGGAGATGTACCTCGCGGCGGAGGAGCTTCGCTTCGAGTACGCGGCCAAGCTCCGCGACGAGATCAAGGAGCTCCGCCGCGAGCTCATGGCGTTCGCCAAGGCCTGAGTTAGTCGGAGCGCCGCCGCAGGCTTTGGGAGAACGCTACACGCGTCGGACTCGGCTCTCCAGATTCTCGACGACGTGAGCTGCATCCTCGCCGACGCCGAGGAAGAGCGAGGACTTGCGCTTGTGGAGCCAATGGAGGCCCACGAAGAAGAGGCCCGACAGCGGGGAGACCCCGCGCTCGTGCACGGGCCATCCTTGCTCGTCCGTCTGGACTCCTTCGATCCAGGAGTGATCGGGACGGAAACCGTTCGCCCACAGGATCGTGCCGATGCCTTCACCCGGCAGGTCGAGCTCGGTCAGTCGGGAGATCGGCGGGTCAGGTTCATCCGGCTCGGGAGCTGCGACATCCAACCCCGTCGCCTCGATGTACTCGCCGACCCGGCGCTTGAAGTTGGCAACGAACTCCTCGCCATTCGCGAGGCTTTCCTCGAGCCCGCCGCCGACCTGCACGACACCCTCCTCGATACCCTCGACCCGTCCGAGCAACGTCGCTCCGCGCCGTGCGAGCCAGCGCGGGTTGCAATCGTGACCTCCGTCGTTCCCGGAAACCGGTGGATTGCATGTCAGACGAGCGGAAGGGGACGGAAGGTTGTCGGCCGTGTCGTCTGCAAGCCTGGTCTCGATCAGCCAGTGGACGAGCTCGCGGCCCCGATATCGGCGCGGCAGCCACGGACAGCGTTCGACCGAGAGGTAGACAGCTCGGCCCGCGGCGAGAAGCTCCTCGGAGATCTGGCAGCCGGACTGGCCGCTGCCCACGACGAGGACACCGCCGGGCGGGAGCTGCTCAGGGCGGCGGTACTCGCTCGTATGCAGCTGGAACACATCCGCCGGCACTCGTGCCGCGAGCGGGGCCGAGGTCGGCCGCTGATATGCGCCTGCCGCGACGACGACGTTGTCCGCGTGAACGGCTCCGCCGGATGTCTCCACCAAATAGTGGCCATCGCTCCGCCTCACATGCGTCACCTTCGCGCCACTCCGCACAGGCGCGCCGAATGCGCGGGCGTATTCCTCCAGGTACGCGATCACCTCCGCCAGCGGGGCGAACTCGTCGGGCTCGGACCCCCGGTACTCGAAACCCGGAAGCTGCTGTGCCCAGTTCGGGGTGTTGAGAACGAAGTTGTCCCAGCGTTGCGACCGCCACGTCTCGCCTACGCGTCCGCGCTCGAACACAACGTGCGCGCGTCCCCGCTGAGTCAGGTGGTAGCTGGTGGCCAGTCCGGCTTGCCCCGCACCGATGACCACCGTCCCGACATGCTCCGACACGTCGGGAACCCTACGGCTTCGAGTGTCGGACGGCTACGCTGCCCTGCATGTGCCGGAACATCAAGACGCTTCACAACTTCGAGCCACCGGCGACCGAGGACGAGGTGCGTGCAGCTGCTCTCCAGTACGTCCGTAAGGTCAGCGGCTCGTCGAAGCCGGCGAAGGCGAACGAGGTTGCGTTCGCGCGGGCCGTCGACGAGGTCGCGGACACGACGAAGCGGCTGCTCTCGGAGCTGGTGACGCACGCGGCGCCACGGGATCGCGAAGTCGAGGCCGAGCGCGCCCGGGAGCGGGCGGCCCAGCGCTTCGGCCGCGCGGCGTAGAGCGTACCCACCGCGTGCAACGACGAGAGTTCCGGCCGCGCTCGCGAAGTCGACCGGCCTCGGACTCGTCCATTGCGACGTTGACTTCGAGACGATCGCGGCAGCGCCGGGCCAGCCGACGCGTTGGCTCGCACCGCGCGGGTCGCTCTGAGTGACCCACCTCGATTTAACCGATGTCGAGAAACACGTCGACGCGTCGGCGGAAGGCGGGCGGATCGATCGCGGGAAAGCGATAGAGCTCAGGCGCGATCTCGTCGAAGTACGCAAGCACCCGCGCGGGTTCGACGAGCTGCCGCTCGAGCATCGAGCGAACGTCCTCGAGATCCTGTCGATGCGCACGTTCGAGCTTGGAGAGCGCTTGGCAGTAGAGGTCGAAGTGGTAGAAGCTGAGGCGTCCCTCGCGTCCTACGAACGGGCTCCGGTCTTCCCACCCCGCAGGTAAGGGAATGAAACTCGACGGGGAGGCCATCTCGACGTTGATCCGGAGCTCGTTCTTCAGCCGTGGGAGGGCGCGCAGGAGCGCCTCCGTGTCTGGTGCGAGCTCGATGTCGACGTCGATCGTCGTCTCGCGCCAGCCGAGTAGAACGGCTGTCGCGCCACCTGCCAGGTAGCACGTGCCATCTGTGTCCGCTGCGCTTCCGAGCTCGCGCATGAAGCGGCAGATCCGCTCGGCGTCGGCTAGCTCGCGCACTCGGCCGCGCGCTCGTAGCTGACGAGACGACGGATGAGCGCGTTGTACTGCGAGTGGGCGGCATCGGCGTCCGCTGCGGCGAGCCGGCCATATAGCCGGTGCTCGGGCGAGGGGATGCTCGCGTCCAGAGCATGACCGAGTGCCGCGAGTCGGGGCGCGCCGATCGACGCAAGCAGAGACTCGATGGTCTCCTCGCCGCGCGCGAGGTCTGCGATGCCACGCTCGACAAGCTCAGCCCCCGGAAGGTTGACTCTGTCGCCCACGCGCTGAGGATAGACCGCTGACGCGCAGACTTACGCTGCGGCGAGCGCGCTCAGCTTGTCGCGCAGGTAGCGCAGGTACGGCTGCGGATCGATCGGCCCTCCGATCACTCGCTCGATCGTCTCCGCGGGCGTGAATTTCGAGCCGAGCGCGTACAGGTTCTCGCGAAGCCAGGCGTGCAGGTCTGCGAACTCGCCGCGCTCGATCTGTTGCTCGACATCGGGGAGGGCTTCGCGCGCCTTCTCCCAGATCTGAACCGAGAGGACGCTGCCCAGCAGGTAGGTCGGGAAATATCCGAAGAGACCGCTGGCCCAGTGCGTGTCCTGCAGGACGCCAACGGCGTCGTTCGGCACCTCGAGGCCGATCAGCTCCGTGAAGCGCGCGTTCCACGCGTCGGGAAGATCTCGCACGGCGAGCTTTCCCGAGATGAGTTCCTGCTCTAGCTCGAAGCGGAGGATGACGTGCAGCCCGTAGCTCGTCTCGTCCGCATCCACGCGGATGAACCCGCGCCGTGGGCGGTTGATCGCACGATGGAAGTGCTCGAGCGAGACACTCGCGAGGGTGTCCGGGAACGCCGCCTGCACACGAGGGTAGTACCAACGCCAGAATGGGAGCGAGCGGCCGACGACGTTCTCCCAGAGCCGGCTCTGGGACTCGTGCAGCGCGGACGAGGCTCTGCCGCCCTGAAGCGGGGAGCGCTCGAGGGATGGCGCTGAGCCCCACTCGTAGAGACCGTGCCCACACTCGTGCATCGCCGTGAAGAGCGAGTTCAGGTCGTGCTCGTCGTAGCGGGTCGTCAGCCGGATGTCGCGGAGTCCCACCGGCGCGGCGAAAGGATGCACGGCGAGGTCGAGCCGGAACGCGTCCCAGCTTGCGCCGAAGCGCTCGATGAGCTCGCGAGACAACGCCTCCTGTGGTGCGAACGGGAACGGCCCGCGGAGAAACTCATCCTCGTCTTCCTCGCTCGCGTGCTCGGCCACGAGCGCGCTGATCGCGGGCTGGAGCGCGGCAAAGACGACGCGCACGTCCTCGGTCTTTGTGTCCTCCTCGAAGTTGTCGAGCACGACGTCGTAGGGATCGTCGTACGGCGCGAAGCACTCGATCACTCGACGCTGGAGCTCGAGCATTCGCTCGAGGGACGGACGGAAGCCCGCGAAATTCTCCTCCTCGCGGGCCTTCACCCAAGCCTGGTACGACTCCACCTGCGCTCCCGCGATCTCCGCCGCGAGGTCGGTCGGAATCCGCCGGTTCTTCTCCCAGAGACGGCGAGCCGCGCGTGTTAGGCAGGCGTCGTCAGAGTCATGCGGGAGCGTGCCCACATGCGTCTCCACGCTTTCGAGAAGCTCGCCGATCCGATCGTCGGTCTGGAGGTCATGGACGATCGTCTCCAGGGTCGCGAGCTGCGCGCCGCGCGAGCTCTCGCCTGCGGGCGGCATCCAGACCTCGGTATCCCACGCGAGGAGGAGTTGCGTCCGTTGGAGATCATCGATCTCCGCGAGGCGCTGCTTGAGCTCGACGAGCGAGGATTCCATCGGCCGCAGGGTGCGAACTCTAGTGCTTCCCTGGGGCTGAAAGCGCTACGTGCGCGCGAATGTTCGCCGGCCGACTTCGAGGAGAGCCTCTCCATTCCAGGCGTACGTCCTCACCGTGAGCGACTCGGGGTCGGCTTCGTACACATTCAGGCCCCTGGCCTCCTCCTGCCGCTGGGGTCGAGGACGGCCGAGTCCCGGAGCGGTCGCGATGACGAGCGCCCGGCGAGGCCCATCCTCGAGTGCCTTGAACTCCCGCCGCTCGGCGATTCCTCCCTGGTGTACGTGCCCGCCCACTACCAGCTCTGCGCCGGCTGCGACCAGCACACGCAGCACATCGTCGCGGCGGCTCAGTGGTCTCTTTCGCGCGGCACGCCACGGCGGCGCCGCCAGGTGGTGATGCAAGGCGACCATACGGAGCGCTTCGGGGGCGCCAGCCTGGAGCCGCGCCATGCCCCGCTCCAGCCTGTCGTCCTCCAGTGCGCCGCCCTGCTGGCGCCAGGCACGAACCGAGTTGAGACCGACGACGACGAGCCCCTCGCTCGTGTACAGCGGCTCGGTCGTTCCGAAGACGCGCTCCCATTCCGCGAACGTCCGGGTGAAACGGGCTGGGATCGTGTACGGGATGTCATGGTTTCCGGGCACTGTGAGGAAGGGCAGCCCGAGGCTTCGCAGGAGGGTCGCCGCCGTCTCGAGCTCCACCCGCCGACCTCGGTGGGCCATGTCTCCGGTGGCGACCAGGAGCTCGGGCTTCAGATCCTCTATGAGCTCACCGAGTGCGGCGAGGGGCTCCCAAGCCTCCCCGTGGCCCATGTGCAGATCGGAGAGATGGAGAACGCGCGCGGTCACGGCCGAGGCAGGCTACCTTGCGCCAAGAACGGAGACGGCTAGCGTCGTTTCCGTTTCGCGAAACATGAAAGCACCTAAAGCGCGTCCGCTTCGCGAGCCGCGGCGTCGTCAGAGCATCCCGGTAGACTCGAAGCATGGCGAACGAGGCGCCGGAGCTCTTTGACGACGTCTATCTCGGCCTCCGGGCGGGAGGTGCCGTACGGAAACAGCGCCGTGGGGAGCCGCTCTCGGCCGAGGACGAAGAGGCGATCGGGCGCTGGCGACGGCTTTCGATCTGGCGCAAGTTCATCGCTATCGGCGCGTTTGCGCTCGGAACGTTCGGCCTCGGCCTCACCGTCGGCGGCTTGATCTTCGGCCGCTGGCGCAAAGCCTGATCTGCAGGTTTCGTCAGCCTCCGATTCGTCGGAGTCCTTAGCGGGTAGGAAGGTGCGGTGAAAGACACCGGAATCCAGGGTACGGCGAAAAGCGCGCAGGCGGCATCCCAAAAGGCGGCCGACAGCACCTGGGTCGACCGGGTCGCGCGCTTCGGGCTCGTCGCCAAAGGCTTCTCCTACGGGCTCGTGGGCGTTCTTGCCGGTGCGCTGGCAGTTGCGGGGGCCGGCAGGGCGACGGACCGGGAGGGCGCGCTCGAGGTGCTCGCTGACGAGAGCTACGGCAGGGTCCTCCTCCTTGCTCTCGCGTTCGGCTTCGCGGCGTACGGACTCTGGCGGCTCATTCAGGCGATCTTCGATCGTGACGACGAAGGATCGGGCCCGAAGGGCATTGCGAAGCGCGTCGGCTTTCTCGGTCGGGCGGTCCTCTACGGCGCTCTCACGTATGCGACGTTCGCCCTGGTCGACGGAACGGGCGACAAAGGCACGGAGACCGGCGAGGCGAGGAACGCCACGGCGCGAGTCTTCGACTGGCCGGCCGGAAGATGGCTCGTCGGCCTCGCCGGGTTGATCTTTGTCGGCGTCGGCGTCTTCAACGGCTATCGCGCCTTGACGCAGAAGTTCGAGGACAACTGGAACGCTGGCCAGATGAGCGTGGCGGAGCGGCGATGGGGAGCGCGTTTGAGCTCGCTCGGATTGCTCGCGCGCTTCGTTGTCTTCTCCCTGATCGGGGGCTTCCTCGTGAAGGCCGCGTACGAATTCGACCCGCAGGAGGCGATCGGCCTCGACGGCGCGCTCCGGAAGGTTGCCCAGGCGAGCTACGGGCCGGTGCTGCTCGGCATCGTCGCGGTCGGCCTGGTCTGTTACGCGCTCTTCTGCTTCGTCGAGGCCCGCTATCGGCGGGTCTGACTTGGAAGACGCGACAAGCGTTCTCTTCGTCAATCCCGGCTCGGGCAAGGGCGGGCCGACGGTCGAAGAGCTGACATCTGCGGCGTACGTGCTCGACGTGCGTGTGCACGTCCTCGAGGAGGACGACGACCTCGCCGAGCTTGCACGAGACGCTGACGAGCAGGTGCTGGGCATGGCAGGCGGTGACGGCTCGTTGGGGGCGGTCGCGCAGGTGGCCATCGAGCGCGACCTGCCGTTCGTCTGCGTTCCTTGGGGCACCCGGAACCACTTTGCGATCGACGTCGGGCTCGATGCCGACGACCCGTTGGCGACGCTTGCGGCATTCCGAGACGGTGTCGAGCGCCGCATCGACGTGGGCCGTGTCGGCGAGGAGCTGTTCTTGAACAACGTCTCGCTGGGCGTCTATGCGCGCCTCGTCCATCGTCGCGAGCGGCGACGGCAAAAGGGAGAGGCCTTCGCGCGGCTGCGCGCGCTGCTCATCTCCCTGAAGGACCGTCGACGGACCGAGCGGTTCGTGGTCGACGGACAGCCCGTGCGAGCCAGTGTCGTGCTCGTGGCCAACAACGAGTACCGGCTCGACCTCTTCTCCATCGGAGAGCGCGACCGCCTGGACGAGGGCACACTCGCGATCTACGCGGCGCACGGCCTTCGCCGTCTGCGCTGGACGGAGCGCAAAGCCGCGTTCGTGCGGATCGAGACGCGGCGCAACCCGGTCCATGCCGCCATCGACGGCGAGCCCGCCCTCCTCGAGTCGCCCATCGAGCTACGAGTCGAGCCGGGAGCGTTGCGGCTGCTGGTGCCCGCCGCCGGCGAGGTCGAGGCGGAGCAGGCCGTCTCGGTTTCGCTCGAAGCCGAGTAGCAGCGCGCTGATCAGGGCGACGCCGCCGGCGATCCCCGCAACGACATCGAGCGTGTAGTGCCGTCCGAGGACGATCCGGCTCGCTCCGATGACGAGGATCAGCGTGCTTGCCGACACGAGTAGGACCACCCGATCGCGCCTCTCGGCGGCTGCGGACGCGAAGACAAGTGCGAGTGCGCCATAGGTCGCGGTCGCGGCCAACGAGTGACCGCTGGGGAAGGCGTAGGTCGTCAGCTGGACGAACGGATCCTCGAGCTCGGGGCGCCCCCGTTGGAAGAGCGCCTTGAGCGCCTGGCTGGCAATTTGGCTGCCTGCGAAGGACGCGATGACGAAGAGGGCCGCGCTTTGCCGATCGCGCCGGACGAGGAGCAGGCAAGACAGGATCACGAGGGGCCCCAGGAATACCGCGCTTCCCGCGTATGTGACGACTCCCATCAGGTCGACGAGAACGTCCGGGACCACTCTCTGGACCCAGTTCACGACGCTGACGTCGAGCCGAACAGCGCCGGCCCAGAAGAGCACCGTCGCCGCGAACGCTGCGAAAGCGACGGTGGACAAAGCGAGCACGGCGGCGTAGACGCGTCGAGGGCTCCGGTCCTTCACTCCCACCGTCCCCGCTCAGACGCAGTCGTCGGCGGAGAAGCTCTGATGGCCGCGTTGCGCTTGGCAGCGCTGCTCGCGGAGCGCGGTCGTCAGCCGGTAGGTCTCTCCAGCACGCTCGAAGGCGAGGCTCCAGCGCTCGGCGCGGACCGAGTCGTCGGCGAGCCCGTCGAGCGTGACGGTCACGGTCTGCGGGCCCAAGCCCTCGGCGGAGGCCTTACCGTCGATCGTCGTTCGCGCCGCCGTGCGCTCGTCAAGACGGAGAAACTCGGCTGCGGCCATCGCCGCCGAGCGCTCCCAAAGCTCGTCGACGTTCTCCTGGTAGGTCGCGAACCCGGCTGTCGAGACGATCCCCGCCGAATTCGGGTCGGGGGGCCCGCCCCACACGAGCTCGACGTCGACGTCGCTGCCGCATGCTGCGAGGGTGGCCGCGAGCACGAGAGCGAGGCATGCGATCGCAGGGACTGGACGCACGCCCGCTTTCTACCTGACGTGATCGCCATCTCCTGCGCCTTCCACGCCGAGAACGAACGTCTGTTCGTCTCGGTAGAATGGCCCGCCTATGGCACCGGCCGAAGAGCTCGTCGTCCATGGCGCTCGCGAGCACAACCTGAAGAACGTCACCGTCCGCATCCCGCGGAGCGCTCTCGTGTGCGTCACCGGGCTCTCGGGCTCCGGAAAGTCGTCGCTCGCGTTCGACACGATCTACGCTGAGGGACAGCGCCGCTACGTGGAGTCGCTCTCCGCCTACGCGCGCCAGTTCCTGCAGATGATGGAGAAGCCGGACGTCGACTCGATCGACGGGCTCTCGCCGGCGATCTCGATCGACCAGAAGACGACCTCGCGCAACCCGCGCTCGACGGTGGGCACGGTCACCGAGATCTACGACTACCTGCGACTCCTGTACGCGCGGATCGGGCGACCGCATTGCCCGGTCTGCGGACGGCCGATCACCGGGCAGTCCCTCGACCAGATCGTCGAGCAAGTGCTGCGCCTCCCCGAAGGCACGAAGTTCACCGTCAATGCTCCCGTGGCTCGCGACCGCAAGGGCGAGTTCAAGGACGTCCTCGAAGAGCTTCGTCGCGACGGCTTCACGAGGGTCAAGGTGGACGGCGAGCAGCGGCTGCTCGAGGAGGCGATCGAGCTCGACAAGAAGTACAAGCACACCATCGAGGTCGTCGTCGACCGGCTGGCGATGAAGCCCGAGCTGCGGCAGCGGCTGACCCAGTCCGTCGAGACCGCCACTTCGCTCGCCGAGGGGCTCGTCGTGGTGGACGTCATCGACGGCGAGGCGCTCACATTCTCCGAGAACCTCGCGTGCCCGGAGCACGGCGTCTCGCTCCCGGAGCTCGAGCCCCGCGTGTTCTCGTTCAACTCGCCGCACGGAGCCTGCCCACGGTGCACGGGGCTGGGGGCGCAGCTCGAGATCGACCCGGATCTGCTCGTCCCCGACAGTTCCCTCTCGATCAACGAGGGCGCGCTCGTCCCGTGGACGATCGGCAGCCAGAGCTTCTACGACAGCGTCATCGAGTCGATCGCCGAGCGCTACGAGATCTCGCTCGACACGCCCTGGCGCGAGCTCGAGCAGGAGCAGCAGGACAAGTTCCTGTACGGGACGGACGGCGACAAGATCTTCGTCACGTACCGGAACCGTATGGGTCGCCGGCGCCAGTACACGATGGCGTTCGAGGGACTCGTGAACAACCTCCAGCGGCGCTACCGGGAGACCGACTCCTCGCAGCAGCGAGACCGGATCGAGGAGTACATGAGCTTCCGTCCGTGCCCCGACTGCGGCGGCGCGCGACTGAAACCGGCGATCCTGGCGGTCACGATCGGCGAGAGGTCGATCCACGCGTTCACGCAGATGTCCGTGACGAGGGCGCTCGCCTTCCTCGACGAGCTCGCGCTGACGAAGACCGAGGAGCTGATCGGGCAGCGGATCGTGAAGGAGATCCGGGAACGGCTGACGTTCCTCGACAACGTCGGCGTCGGCTACCTCCAACTCGACCGCGCGGCAAAGACGCTCTCGGGTGGTGAGGCCCAGCGGCTGCGGCTGGCGACGCAGATCGGCTCGCAGCTGGTCGGCGTCCTCTACATCCTCGACGAGCCTTCGATCGGGCTCCACCAGCGCGACAACGGGAAGCTCATCGCGACGCTCGAGCGGTTGCGCGACCTCGGAAACACCGTCCTCGTGGTTGAGCACGACGAGCAGATGATGCGGGCGGCGGACTGGATCGTCGACCTCGGTCCGGGGGCGGGGGAGCATGGAGGCGAGATCGTCGGCGAGGGCACCGCGGAGACGATCGCTGCCACCGAGGGCTCGATCACCGGCCGGTTCCTGAGCGGTGAGCGCCGGATCGCGGTGCCGTTCCGGCGGGAGGAGGACGGCCGCGGCTGGTTCTCGATCCGGGGCGCGTCGATGCACAACCTGAAGGGCATCGATGTCGACTTTCCGGTCGGTCGCTTCGTGGCTGTCACCGGCGTGTCTGGCTCCGGCAAGTCCACGCTCGTCAACGAGATCCTCTACAAGGCGCTCGCGAACCGGCTCAACCGGATGCGCATGAAGCCTGGCGAGCACGAGAGCGTCGAGGGCATCGAGGTCTTCGACAAGGTCATCGACATCGACCAGACCCCGATCGGCCGCACGCCGCGCTCCAATCCCGCAACGTACACCGACCTCTTCACGCACGTGCGGGAGCTCTACTCGCTGACGCCCGAGGCCAAGGTGCGCGGGTACAAGCCGGGCCGCTTCTCCTTCAACGTCAAGGGCGGGCGCTGCGAGACGTGCAAGGGTGACGGGACGATCAAGATCGAGATGCACTTCCTGCCGGACGTGTACGTCCCCTGCGAGACGTGCCACGGGCGGCGCTACAACCGGGAGACGCTCGAGGTCCGCTTCAAGGGGAAATCGATCGCGGACATCCTCGAGATGTCGGTCGAGGAGGCGCTCGACTTCTTCGCCAAGATCCCGAAGATCCGCCGCCGTCTGCAGACGCTCCACGACGTCGGTCTCGACTACGTGAAGCTCGGCCAGCCGGCGACGACGCTCTCCGGTGGGGAGGCGCAGCGGGTGAAGCTCGCGGCCGAGCTCTCCAAGGTCGCGACCGGCAAGACGCTCTACATCCTCGACGAGCCCACGACCGGGCTCCACTTCGCGGACATCGAGAAGCTGCTCGAGGTCTTGCAACGGCTGGTGGACAACGGCAACACGGTGCTCGTGATCGAGCACAACCTCGACGTCATCAAGCAGGCGGACTGGATCGTCGATCTCGGGCCGGAGGGCGGCGAAGCTGGGGGAGAGGTGCTCGCGGTCGGGACCCCGGAGGAGATCGCGGAGGTGGAGGAGTCGTCGACGGGCCAGTTCCTGCGTGGCGTCCTCGCCGAGCCTGCCGCCGCTGCAGCCGCCTGATCACATCTCGGCTATTTCGATTCCAAGCCGTTCGGCGGCGCCCAGCATCCGGCGGTCGAGCGTGAGCAGGCGAGCACGGGAGAGTCGTGCGACGGCGAGGTACTCCGCGTCGTAGGTCTTCGCCCACCCGAGCTTGTCGGCGATCGCCCAAGTTTCGGAGCTGAGATCTCGGGGTCTCACGGCGCGGATCGGCACTCGATCGAGTTGAAGCATCGCGTCTCTCGCGGCCGCCCAACTGACCTGGCCGCGCCAAGCCGACCGGTGGAACACCGATCGCACTTCCGACCAGAGTAGATGCGGCGCGATCAGGTCCTCGGCGAGACGATCGAACCCGTCAGGGACGGTGCATGCGGGAACGGTGAAGCTGGCGTCGACGACGACCGTCAATGCGAGTTGCGGTCCTCGCGGATGATCCGCACCCAGTTCGGCTGTGGCGTCCCGTCCTCCATGAACCGAAGCCACTCCGGGAGCGGAAGCATCTCGTCGTCATCGTCGATCAAGGCCTCGAGATCCGCCTCCTCGATCACGTGCTGCGTCCCGACCTTCCGGGAGCGGAGCCGGCCGGCCCGGATCCAGCGCCGGATCGTCTCGGGGTTGCGGTTGGCGAGCCTTGCAGCCTCGGGCACCGTGAGCATAGTCGTATACTACTCCATGCTTTTCGCTCAAGCCAGGACGGCCTGGGTTTGCGTGACGCGGGCGACGTGCTTGCCGGCTGCGTCATGCAGGTCGGTCTCGACGACGATCGTGGTACGCCCGCGGTGGAGCGGGCGGGACGTCGCGACGACGTGGCCGTCGCGAACGGCTCGGAAGAAGTTCGTCTTCGACTCGATCGTCGCGGTTCCCGCCGCGCCTTCGGGCAGGTTGAGAAACGCGCAGTAGGCGCCCGCCGCGTCCGCGAGGCTCATCAGCGCGCCGCCGTGGAGGATCTTGCCGGCGGTGCAGAGCCGCTCCTCCCACGGGATACGAGCTCGCACCTCCTCGGGTGCTGCGGCGATCATCTCGAGCCCGAGCACATGTGCAAAGGGCATCGACGAGCGGGCGCCTTCGGTTAGGCCGGCGTCCGGCTCGGTCATGCGAGTACCCGTGCGACGCCGAGTGCCTGCTCCGCCCGCTCGAGCCGTTCGAGCCACGGCTTGGCACGGAGCGGCTCGAAGATCTGTCGCGCCTCCTCCAGGCCAGGGGCGGCTTCCTCGGCTCGGCCTCGTGCGACAAGCCACTCCGCTTGCTCGACCAGTGTCATCGCGAGCTCGACGCGGCTGTCGCTCTCGCGGAGAAGCGCCACTGCGCGCCCGAACTCCGGCGTGTCGTCTCCGCGCAAGGCGGCCACCTTCGCGCGCAGACGCGCCTGTCGCGCAACCGTCGATGGAGGTTTCGGAACATCGGCCGCCTCGGCGAGATCGAGCAGGTCTCCGAGCAGGTGCGCGGAGTCCGGCTCTGTTGTTGCTTCGCCCGCAAGATCGAGGTGCCCTTCGATGTCCCCGGTATTCGCCGGCGCTTCGATCCGAGAGCGGGCGAGGGCTAACACATCGTCGTTCCGTCCTTCGGCGGCGGCCCTCAAGGCTTGGGCCCAGATCCGGCAGCTCTCGAGTATCACGTCTGCCGAGTGCTCGAGCGCGGCCCAGTCCCGCATGAGCCCGGCTGCCATCGACAGCTCGCCGCGGTGGTAGGCGATGAGCGCGACGGAGGCGGCCAGCTGGAATGCGAGCGTGCTCCCGACTCGACCGGCCTCATCGGGGAGCTCAGCGGCGAGCTGCTTGAGCTCGTCCCAGCGCCCTTCCTCGTAGAGTCCGCCGGCGAGTTGTGCGACAAAGCTCAGCTCGCCTTCACGGTCGCCTCGCCTGCGGGCGTAGGCGAGGCCCTCCCGGACGACCTCCTCGGTCTCGCGGTTGGGCGCGCCGGTTACCCAGAGGAGGTAGCTCAAGTTGATGTAAGCCCGACCAAGGGGGAGGGACTGCTCGCGCGCGAGCTCGAGCGCTCCGCGCATCAGCGCGATGCTCTCGTGCGGGCGATGTTCGAGCAGTAGGCCCTTCGTGTTGAGCGCCTCCGACACGACCTCCAGCAGCCGCATCCGTTCGCCGATCTCGAGAGCTCGCTCGATGCACTCCAGCGCTTGCTCGCGCTTGTCTTCGAAGAGGTAAAACCTGCCGAGTTGAGCGAGGACCGTCGCCTCCGCGGCCTCGTCGCCGCCCGTCTCGAAGACCGCCAACGAGCGCTCCAGCCTTTCGACGGCCTCCTCGATGCGGCCGGTCGCGAAAAGGATGAACGCGAGCTTCGACGATGCCTGAGCCTCGTCGTGGGCGCGACCGGCGCGCTCGAAAACGGCGATCGCCTCCGCCAGATGGCGCTCCGCCACGTCGACGGCGCTCGTCATCCACGCGGCCTCACCGGCACGCTGGAGGAGGCCGGCGCGCTCGACGTCCTCGTCTGCGAGGGATGCCGCACGCTCGTATCCGCGTTGTGCCTCGGCGGCCGCCGCGAGCGCCAGGGCGCGCTCCGCGGCGCGAACGAACCAGGCGCCCGCCGAAGCCTTCACCTCCCCGGCATCGGCCGCTTTCGGGTCGGCTTCGAAGGCATCGAGGTAGTGGGCAGCGATCACCTCGGAGATCTCGGACAGATCCATGCCCGAGTCATGAGCGAGGAACGTCGCCGCGGCGAGATGTCGGGAACGGCGCTCGCGCCGGGAGAGCCTCTCGTAGGCGACGTGTTGCACGAGCGCCTGCAGGAATCCGTAGTGGCCGCGCTCGGGCGATCGCGGGTCGGTCTCGAGGTAGAAGATCTCCTTCCGCAGGAGGGAAGCGACCGGCGGTGCGATCTCGTCCTCGGTCGTGCCGGACAGCGCGGCGAGCCCCCGGTGCGTAAACGTCTTCCCGAGCACGGCGGCGTCTTGCAGGACTCGGCGCTCGGCTTCCGGCAGGCCGTCGAGTCGTGACGCGATGAGCGCGTGCAGCGTCTCGGGTACCGCAAGCGTCTCGACCGGACCTGTCAGGCGATACTCGTTTCCTGCTCGCTCGAGCAGGCCGCGGTCGAGGAGCATGCGAACGGTCTCGACCGCGTAGAGCGGGATGCCGTCCGCCTGCTTCCGTATGCGCGAGCGTGTGTCCTCCGGCAGACCGGGAACGAGCCCTCCGAGCAGTTCGTCCATCGACTCGTTATTCAGCGGCTCGAGTGGAAGCGTCGTCGCGTTGCGGGTAGCGCCAGGGAACGCGGGGTGACGTTCGGCGACTTCCGGCCGCGCGAGCGTGAGCACGAATATCGGCTGGTTCCGAGACCAGTCGAGCACGTGCTCGATGAAGCTCACGAGGCCACCATCCGCCCAGTGCAGATCCTCGAAGACGAGCACGAGCGGGCCCTGCTCGGCCAGTCGCTCGAAGAACCGCCTCCAAGCGGGGAAGAGATCCTCGCGCTCGGTGGCCGTGCGCTCGCTGAGCCCGACCAGGTGCCTCAGCCGCTCCTCCACCCAGTCCCGCTCCTCCGGATCGTCGAAGTGCTTCGCGACCGTCTCGTGGAGCTTGGCGGCAGCGGTCGCCGGCTCGTCGTCCTCGAGCGCTCCGATGCGGCCGCGCACCATCTCCGCGAGCCCCCAGTACGCGACCCCGTCCCCATAAGCGAGACAGCGGCCCCGGTGCCACCACACGGTTTGGGCAAGCCCGTCCATGTACTTCTCGAGCTCCCAGGACAGTCGCGATTTGCCTATCCCGGCCACTCCCACGACGGAAACGAGGCGCGCCCGGCGCTCCTCGTCCGTCGCATGGAAGAGATCCTTGATCAGTCGAAACTCCGGATCTCGTCCGACGAAAGGCGCCTCGAGCCCGACGGAGCGACCCTCGCCGCCGCGCGAAGCCACGACTCGCAGAGCGCGCCACAGCGTGACCTGCTCCACCTTCCCCTTGAGCGGATGCTCTCCGGCGCTCTCGTAGGCGATCGTGGCTTCGGAGGCCCGTTTGGTGGATTCCCCGGCCAGCACCCACCCTGGCTCGGCAGCGGACTGGATGCGCGAGGCCGTGTTGACCATATCCCCGGCAACCATCCCCTGCCCCTCGGCGCCGAGCGTGACCGCCGCTTCCCCGGTGAGAACGCCGGCGCGTGCCTGCAGTGCGGGGTCGAGCTCGGGAACGGCAGCCACGAGATCGAGCGCCGCACGGACGGCCCGCTCCGCGTCGTCCTCCTGCGCAACCGGCGTCCCCCATACGGCCATGACCGCATCGCCGATGAACTTCTCGACCGTGCCGCCGTAGCGCTCGATCGTCGTTCGGGCGGAGTCGAAGTAGCGCGTGAGCAACTCGCGCACGTCCTCGGAGTCGCGGCTCTCCGAAAGGGTGGTGAAGCCGACGAGGTCGGCGAAGAGGACGGAGACGAGCCGGCGTTCGGACGTAGGGGCGCTCGCTGCCGGCGCGGCTACCGCCCGGGCCGCGGTCGGTTCGAGCGGCATCCCGCACTCACCACAGAACTTCTCGTCGCCCGTAAGACCCGCCCCGCAGGAGGAGCAAGCCAGCGCGAGCGCTGTCCCGCACTCCGTACAGAAGCGCTTGCCCGCTTCGTTGTCGGTGCCGCAACTCCCACAGGTCATGCGGTCATCTGCGCCGCGACGCTAATCCTCTCGGCGCGCTCGAGCCACGGAGCTGCTCCGAGGCGCTCGAAGATCTCTCGCGCCTCGCTGACGAGCGGTGTCGCGTCTTCCTGCCTGCCCTGGTGCTCGAGCCATTCGGCGTATTCGAGCGTGGTCGCTGCGAGATAGAAGGGCATCGCGAGCTCGCGGTAGAGGCTCGACGCCCGCTTGAAGAGCCGCTCGGCCGCCTCGCTCTCGCCCTTGACGTGCGCGAGCCACGCACGGAAACGCATCGACACGGCCTGGAGGAACTGCGGAAGGTTGCCCGGCGGGAGCGCGTCGATCAGCGCGACCAGCTCCTCGGCTTTGGCGGCGTCGCGAAGCTGGGCAGCCGCTTCGAGCGCCGCGACGAACGCTTCCTTCACGTACTCCTGCGTGAAGCCCATCTCCTCGCCCGTCACGAGCACGGTCTCGGCAAGGTGCAGCGCCCCCGCTGCGTCTCCTTGCGCCAGCAGGAGTCGTGACCTCCCGCAGGCGTGACCCGAGCGCTCCTGCGCGTCAGCCGACGAGCCCATCTCGGCGAGCATCGAGCTGAGCCTTGCCGCCTCTTCGAGGTCTCCCCGGTACACGTTGACGATGACGTTCACGCCCGCGACTGTCCCGAACACCAGCCTCGAGTCGATCCAATTCTCCTCCGGAAGCGCGGTGGCCCAGTCCAGGAGCTCGTCCCACTTGCCGAGCGCGAACAGGGGATAGGTTTGGGCGAGAAACTGAAGCTCGTAGCGACGGTCGCCAACCCGGCGCGCAAAGGCAAGGCCATCACGTACGCATGTGTCGGCGTCCTCGTACCTGTCGACGTGACTGAGCGAGTCGGAGAGGTTGTAGTACGCCCGTAGGGCTGTCGAGGGCTTGTCGTGGTCGAGCGCGACGTCAAGGGCGTGTCTCAGCAGCGTGAGTCCCTCCATCTTCCGCCCGCGGGCCATGAGCCAGATCGCCTTCGTATTGAGCGCCTGGGAGAACGTCTCAGGGAGCGCGAGGGCCTCGGACATCTGGAGGGCGGCTTCGATGCGCTCCATGGCTACGTCATGCCTGCCCGCGAAGAAGAGGAACCGCCCGAGCTGGGCCGCGAGTGTTGCGAGGTCGTCATCGGCCTCTTCTTCTGCGAGCACCTGGTACGAGCGGTCCATGCTCTCGAGTCCCTCTTCCAGTCGGCCCCGTTGCCACATGATCTCGGCGTGCCGGGCCGCAACCCGGGCCGCCGGATGGCTTGCCCCCGCAGCCTCGTAACGTGCAATCGCTTGCTCGAAGTGCGCCGTGGCCTCGTCGAGGCGGGTTCCCGAAAGCGCGATGATCCCGGCCCGCTCGTGGAGGTCGGCTTGCGCAAGAGGGTCATCGGCGAGCTCGATGGCGCGCTCGAACGCGTGTTGCGCCTCCTCGTTCGCCGCCAGCGATGCTGCTCGCTCTCCAGCGAGCACCAGCATCTCGCGCGCGTGAGCACGAATCTCGTCAGCGTCGGGGTCGTCCGGCGCCGATCGGTAGGCATCGACGTAGTGCGCGGCGAGCACCTCGACGATCTCGTCCTCGTCTCCCAGCGACCGGAGGAACTCGGCGGCTGCCAGGTGAAGGGTCTTGCGCTCTCTTCGTGAGAGCGTGTCGTATGCGACCTTCTTGACGAGGTCCTGCAGGAAGCCGTACTGACCGCGCTCCGGCGAGAGAGGATCTGCGCTGAGAGACACGACCTCCTTCCGCACGAGGGAGGCGAGGACGGGGTCCAGCTCGGCCTCGCGTGTGCGTGACACGGTCGAAAGGCCGCGAAGGGTGAAGGTTCGACCGAGTACCGCTGCGTGCTGGACGACGCGACGCTCCTCGGCGGTCAGCCCGTCGAGTCGGGCGGCGATGAGCGCCTGCAAAGTCTCGGGCACCTCGAGTGTCTCGATCTCGCCGGCGACCCGGTACGCATTGCCCTCGCGGACGAGCACTCCCCGGTCGAGCAGCATCCGCACGGTCTCGACGGCGTAGAACGGGACGCCCTCCGCGCGTTCGAGGATTCGTTCCCGAAGATCCTCGGATAGACCCGGCACCGGCCCGGTGAGAAGAATTTCCATCGAGTCTGCCGAGAGCGGTTCGAGGAAGATCGACGTGAGGTTGCGCTTCGCGGAACCCCACGTCGGGCGGCGGTCCATGAGCTCTGGCCGCGCCAGGGTCAGAACGAAGAGCGGGACCTCGCGCGACCACTCGATCAGGTACTCGATGAAGTCGAGCAGCGCGCTGTCGGCCCAGTGGATGTCCTCGAAGACGAGGACGGTCGGCCCTTCCTGCGCGAGTCGCTCGAAGAACATGCGCGCCGCGGCGAAGAGGTTCTCCTGGTCGCCGACGGCGCCCTCCTCGAGGCCGAGCAGATGCCCGAGACGAGGCTCGACGAAACGCCGTTCCTGGGGATCGGGGAGATGCTCCTCGATCGCGGCTCTGAGCTTGGCGCGGGCGGATGTGGCCTCCTCGTCCTCGACGATACCCGCACGTCCGCGGATCATCTCGGCGAGCGCCCAGAACGCGACCCCGTCGCCGTACGCGAGGCAGCGACCGGAGTGCCACAGGACAACTTCGGCCAGCCCATCGATGTACTTTTCGAACTCCCACGCGAGCCTTGACTTGCCGATGCCGCCGATGCCGACGACTGACACAAGGTGGCCCCGGCGATCCTCGGAAGAAGCGTGGAAAAGCTCCTTGACGAGCCGCAGCTCGCGGTCGCGGCCGACGAAGGGAGGCTCGAGGGCGGTCGATCTCGCCGCGCCGCCGCGAAGCCCGATCACTCGGACCGCCTGCCACAGCTGGAGTGGCTCCGACTTGCCCTTGAGAGTGTGCGCACCCGCGTCCTCGAAGACGACCGCCGCCTCGGCGGCGCGCTTTGTCGCTTCCCCGACGAGCACGCTCCCGGGCTCGGCTTCCGACTGGATGCGGGACGCGGTGTTGACCAAATCTCCTGCAACCATGCCCTGTCCCTCTGCGCCGAGAGTCACGGCCGCTTCGCCCGTCAGGACACCGGCACGTGCCCGGAGCTCGGGTGCTCCCACCTCCGAGCCGAGCGCGCGAACGCCGTCCACGAGGTCGAGAGCTGCTCGAACAGCCCGCTCGGGATCGTCCTCGCGGGCGACTGGAGCTCCCCAGAGAGCCATGACCGCGTCGCCGATGAACTTCTCCACAGTGCCCCCGTACCGCTCGATCACCGTTCGCGCTGTGTCGAAGTAGCGGGAGAGGAGTTCCCGAGTCTCCTCGGCGTCGCGGCTCTCTGACGCCGAGGTGAAGCCGACGAGGTCGGCGAAGAGCACGGAGACGAGGCGGCGCTCGGCTGAGGGAGCCGCTGTCGCGGCTGGCATGGGCGCAGCGGTCGCCGTTGAGGTAAGCGCGGTTCCGCACTCGCCGCAGAACTTGACCGCAGGCGCATTCGGCGTGCCGCAGGACGGACAGGCGCGCGCGAGTGCCGTGCCGCACTCGCCACAGAACTTTCGATCCAGCTCGTTCTCGGTCCCGCAAGCGGGACAGGGCAGAGCATCCGCCATGGGAGGACTCTATTCGGCCCTCGCTGCCAGCCCAACGGGTGGCGGCTACGCTCTCGCCGTGGCGTTCCTAGACACCGCCGGGAGACGGGAAGAGCTCTCGCCGGACCGCGCCTGGTGGCTGCGGGTGCCGGCGGTGCTCATCGCGCCGCGGCCAGTGTTCTTTGCCCTCCGCGACGAGGATCCGGACGACGTCGCGGCGCGCTCCGAGCCGATCCTGATGCTCGTCGGCCTCGCCGGAGCTGCAGCCGTGCTCGCCACGCCCACGGCCGGCGGGCTCCTCGACAACCCCGACTACGACGCGATGGTCCTCGCCGTGTGGGCGTTCATCGCGGGCAGCATCTACGGCGCGGTCGGCTACTTCGTCCTCGGCTTCGCCGTGTTCTTCGGCGCTCGGTTGCTCGGCAGCCTCGGGAGCTTTCGACGCGAACGGCAGCTCGTCGGGTTCGCAGCCGTGCCCGTTGCGCTCTCGTTTCTCTTCATTCTGCCGCTGCGCCTGGCGATCTACGGGGGTGACACGTTCAGGGACGGTGGCGCGGACGAGGGCGCGGGTGAGGCGGTTCTGCTCGGATTCCAGCTCGTCTTCGTCGCCTGGTCGCTCGGGCTTCTTCTCATCGGCGTGCAGCTGGTGCATGGCTGGACGTGGCCTCGGTCGCTCGCAGCCGTCGGCGCGGCCACAGCCCTGCTCGCCGCGATCGTCGGCCTATTTGCGACGATCTAGCGGGTTTTCGCCAAGCACCGCCTGCTCGAAGAGCGCCAGCTCCTCAACTGGCATCGAGTACGTGTGCTGCTCCTCGGGGAAACGCCTCTCGCGAACGTCGGTCGCATAGGTTTCGAGCGCATCGCGAATGGTCTCGCCGATCTCCGCGTAGCGCTTGACGAAGCGCGCGGTGCGGCCCTGGTAGAGCCCGAGCAGGTCGTGCCAGACGAGAACCTGACCGTCGCATTCCGCTCCCGCCCCGATGCCGATGGTCGGGATCGAGAGCTCCTGGGAGACCCTCCCCGCGACCGGCGCGGGCACGGCTTCCAGCACGAGTGAGAAGCACCCAGCGGCCTCGAGCGCCCGAGCATCTGCGAGCAGCGCGAGCGCTTTCTCCGCTGAGCGGCCCTGGGCCTTGAAGCCGCCGAGCATCGTCGCCGACTGAGGCGTGAGCCCCAGGTGTCCCATTACCGGGATACCTGCCGCGACGATGCTCTGGACGCGCGAAAGCATCGACCCCGCGCCCTCGAGCTTGACGGCATCCGCTCCGGCTTCCTTGACGAACCGAATCGCGTTCCGGGTCGCGTCCTCGTCCGAGACCTGGAACGACCCGAAGGGCATGTCCGCGATCACCAGCGGACGCTCCGCTCCGCGCGTCACCGCGCGGGTCAGCATCAGCATCTCCTCCATCGTCGCGGGGACGGTGGACTCATGGCCGAGCACGGTCATCGCGGCCGAGTCGCCGACGAGAACGAGATCCGCGCCAGCCTGGTCGGCGAGGCGCCCACCCGGCGCGTCGTACGCCGTGACCATGACGATCGGCTGCTGTCGCGCCTTCATCTCGGCGAGCTCGGTCAGCGGCAGCTTGCCGGGGGCAGGGGTTGCGGGTGCGGGCTTCTGAGGCCGGATGCTCACCGGCTGCCTTTCCGGTGAGCGTGGAGGGGTGTGGGG
>JALZOK010000055.1 GCA_030857225.1 Actinomycetota bacterium | reverse complement strand
AACACTGCCTCGATCGGGACCGCCGCGACCCCGGTTGGACAGGTGAGGGTCGGAAGCGGCTGCCGTTACCCCTGGACTGGTTCCTACGTCTCGCCCTGCACCTCGTCCCAACGCGTGTACCGAAGCATCTTCTCGAGCACGGTGCCGGACCTCACGAAACCTCCGCTTGATCTTCCGTACTGGTACACGAACTCGAAGCCGGGCCCGACGAGTCAGATCTGCTCGAACGTGGGGGGGGTCTTCCCCGGTACGTTCGACGTCGACACCGCGCTCAACCGGAACAATCCCATGCAGAACCTGTTCCCGGCCTTCGCCTACGACTGTCAAGTCAGGGATGGTGGCGGGAATCTGCTCGGACGCATCGCCTACACCCCGGGAACCCCAGGGACCTTCCTCATCGAGGGCGTCGTGTTCTTCGACGGCGACATCGAGTTCCAGGGCAACAGGGACGTCGTCTATCAGGGTCGGGGCTCGATCTACGCGAGCGGCACCATCACCGTTCGCAACCTCATCCGGTTCTGCGGCGTCGCCGCGTGCAACACGACGTGGAACCCGGACGCGAACCTGCTTGCGCTCGTCAGCGGGTCGACGGCGCCTATCGGCTTCACGATCGAGAACAACTCGACCTGGCAGGGCGCGATTTACGTCGTCAACGACTTCTACCAGGAGAACAGCGTGATCGTCTGCGGGCCCGTCATCGCCCAGGAGCTCTTCATCTCGAACAACACGGACAACTGCTACGTGCCGTTCGGGGAAGGCGCCCCCGGGATGCCGGGGAACTCCACGCCCACGGTCGAGCTCGTGAACGTGCCCGACAGCTATACGACCGACTAGCTGATTGCAGGAGTGGCGGCATCTTGTCGATTCCTCTCCAGATGAGCCACGACGACTCCACCATCGGCGCGCGCGTACGCGATGAGCGCGGTTTCGGCCTGGTCGAGCTGCTCGCGGCCACGATGATGCTGATGATCGGCATCCTGGCGCTCTTCGCCATGTTCGAATCGGGCATCCGCACGATCAAGCGCGCGAGTACGGTGACGACGGCGGGCGCGCTCGCAGACCGCGAGATGGAGAACATGCGCGCGATCGAGTACGCGTCGATCGGCCTGCCCGAGACCCTCGTCGTCCCCGCGGCCGTGCCGCCCTATTCGACCGATCCCGCCTACCAGGCAGCCGCCAACCGGGTCGCGCTGAACGCCTGCGGAACCGCGCCGTGCACGACGAAGGTGCCGGTGCAGACGTTGACGGGCGCCGACGGCAAGAGCTATCGGGTCGACACCTACATGACCTGGCAGACGATCACGGGAGGGCGAGCGGTGAAGCTCGTGACAATCGTCGTCCGCGACGGGGCCGACACGAACAAGGTCTGGGCACGAACCGCGTCCTCGTTCGACGCTTCGACCGGCGAGTAGGCAGTGAACGCTGCCGCCGCAGTCTTCGTTCTCGCTCCGGCGCTCGCGCTCGGAAGCTTCTTGAACGTCGTCGCGGCACGGGTGCCCGAGCGTCGGTCGCTACTCCGCCCGCCCTCGTCCTGTGGAAGCTGCGACCGGGAGATCCTCTGGCGCGACAACGTCCCCGTTCTCTCCTATTTCCTCCTACGCGGGCGTTGCAGGCACTGCTCGGCGCGGATCTCACCGCTCTATCCGGCGGTGGAGGCGGGAACGGCTGCGCTGGCAGTCGCGTGCGTGGTGGCCTTCGGCCCGACCGTCTACGCGGCGCTCGCGGTCGGCTTCTGCGCGCTCCTGGTCACCCTCTCGGCAATCGACGTCCAGCACCGAATCGTCCCGAACCGCATCGTGCTGCCCGCGGCGGTTTTGGTCTTGGTGGCCCGGACGCTGCTCGATCCGAGCCCCGAGTGGCTCCTCGGTGCCGTGGGAGCAGCCGGGTTCCTGTTTCTCGCTGTTCTCGCGTATCCGAAGGGGCTCGGCATGGGCGACGTGAAGCTCGCTCTGCTCCTGGGCGCGATGCTGGGCGCGGGGGTTTCCGCGGCGCTCTTCATCGGGTTTCTCGCGGGTCTCGTCCCGGCAGTCGTCCTCTTCGCGAGACACGGATCGGCTGCGCGCAAGATGGCCGTTCCGCTCGTGCCGTTCCTGTCCGTCGGCGCCGTCATCGCCCTGTTCTTCGGCGAGCGTCTGCTGGACGGTTATCTCACATTGTTCTAGCTAGAAGCTGTCAAGCCGGGGTCGAGCGCTGCCGATAACCCGTTCGAGGGACAGCTATGAGAAAGCCGTCATGAAACTTCGTCCCACCGGGCACGACGGGCCGGACGCCACTGCGTCCGGGCAACCGGTCGCTGGACCCTTCGGCGTCAACGAGACGGCGGAGCTGGTGCTCGACCTGATCGGCCCGACCGAGCTCGTCGGGCAGGACGCGCTCACGCTCGTTCGCGGACGAGCGGCGCAGGGAGTCTCGATCACCGACGCTCTCATCGAGGAAGGCGCAGCGGCGGCCGACGGCGTCGCCCGCATGCTCGCAACCCGGCACCATCTTCCGCTGGTCGACATCGCGTCGTCCGGGATTGCGGCTGACGCGGCGCAGATGATCCCCGTGAACACACTCGAGCGCGCGGTCGCAGTTCCCTACGCCTTTGAGGACGACGTGCTCAAGGTCGTCGTCGCCGACCCCGGAAACCTGCACGCGATCGACGAGCTTCGCCTTGCCACCCGCCACCCGCTCGAGCTCGCCGTTGGATCCCGAGACGACATCGTCGTCGAGCTGCAGAAGCTGGTGCGGGCGGCCGAGGCGGTCGGAACAGCCTTGCTCGAAGCGGAGGCCGAGGAGGACGATTCCGGAGACGACCTCGACGCCGATGACGGGATCTCGGACGGCCCGCTCGTTCGCCTCGTGAACTCGCTGATCTTCCAGGCCGCGGAGGAGGGCGCCTCGGACGTCCACTTCGAGCCGCACGAGGACGCGTTGGTCGTCCGCTTCCGGGTCGACGGTGTCCTGCGCGAGGTGCAGCGCATCTCGAAGCGGATGGCGGCCGGCGTGACGACCCGGCTCAAGGTTCTCGCGAAGCTCGACATCGCCGAGCGCCGAAAGCCGCAGGACGGCAGGATCACCCTTTCCACCGCTGCGGTTGGACGGCTGCTCGACATCAGGCTGGCCACTCTTCCGACGGTCGAGGGCGAGAAAGTCGTCATGCGCCTTCTGGACAAGTCCAGACGGGCGCCGACCCTGCTCGAGCTCGGGCTCTCGGAGGCGATGCGGGCGGACCTCACACGGATCGTCAGCATGCCGACGGGCGCGCTTCTCGTCACCGGCCCGACCGGCTCCGGAAAGTCGACGACCTTGTACGCCTGTCTCGCGCAGATCAACCGGCCCGAGATCAACATCATCACGGTCGAGGACCCTGTCGAGTACCGGCTGGCCGGAGTGAACCAGGTGCAGATCAACGTGCGCGCGGGCCTCACGTTCGCCTCGTCGCTGCGGTCGATCCTCCGCTCCGACCCGGACGTGGTCATGGTCGGCGAGATCCGGGACACCGAGACGGCCAAGATCTCGATCGAGGCCGCGCTTACCGGTCACTTCGTCCTTTCGACCTTGCATACCAACGACGCGCCGTCCACGATCACCCGTCTCGGCGAGATGGGCGTGGAGCCCTTCTTGACCGGCGCGGCGGTCTCTGCCGTTCTTGCCCAACGTCTCGCCCGCAAGCTCTGCACGCATTGCTGCGAGGCGTACACGCCGTCCGAGGCCGAGCTGGTTGAGGCTCGCGTGTCGCAGGAGGTCGCGCGTGCGTCTGACGGGGCGGTTTTCTACCGCAAGAAGGGCTGCCCGCGCTGCAACCAGACGGGCTACCGCGGCCGTATCGGCCTGTACCAGCTCCTCACCATGTCCGAGGAGATCGCCGCGCTCGCCGTCCGCCACGCGAGCCGTGACGAGATCGCGAGGTCGGCCATGGACGGTGGCATGCGGATGATGTGGGACGACGGTCTGGAGAAGGTCGCTTCCGGCCTTACCTCCGTCGAAGAGCTCGCGCGCGTCCTCTCGTAGCGCATATCCCTCGAGCCCGCGCTGGACGCTCGCGCTCCTCGGATCCGCCGATCCGTGAGCGCTCAACCGTTAACAGTGCCTGTCCCTGTAAGCGCGACAATTCGGCGCCAATGCGCCCACAGCTTCGGTGGCTCCATGAGACGAGCCGCTACGAGGCGTGGACTTCGCAGCCCAGGACGATGAGCGCCTCGACCGCGTGCGTGACGAAGCGCGTCGCCTCGACCGGGCTCCTGAAGGTGTAGGGGCCGGGGCGAACCGGCTCCTCCGAAGTTGCGCTCGGCGGCCACACCTCCGCCTCGACGACGCACGTGTCACCGAAGTCGACGGCTCGCAGGAGTGCAACCGAGCGGCCGTCTACCCGCGCGTGCCGGACGTAGAGCTCACGGGCGGCGTCGGGTCTCGCGTCGCCTTCGATCATCGTTTCGCCTGGGCGACTGCCTGGGCGACGGTCTGCCGGTCGGTCACGCCCAGGGTCGCCACGACGACATCTGGCCGTCGGAGCACGAGAACCGCAGGATCGGGAAGAACTCCGGTCTTGGCGACGAGTGGCCGCACGAGACGCTCGCTGAGCGCGCTGACGGCGACATAGCCTGCTCGCGCGGTCCGAGCTCCGGCTCTTGCCTCGCGGCGGACGACCGAGTCGACGCTTGCGCCGGGCATATAGACCGCGACGACGACTACGCGATTCCTGCGCAGCGCACGATGGATCGGAACGGGGAAGCCGCTGGCAGGCAGCACCGCCGGACGTGTGACGCGCGGGGTACCCACGGGGCGGGGGGCGGGCTGCGTGATCGGCTTCGTCGGCGTCGTTATCGGCGTCGGCGCCGCGGATGTCGTGTCGGCGCCGGCGGGTCGCAACAGAAAGAGGAAGGCTGCGAGCCCGATGGCGGCGAGCACGCCGACGAGGGCGAACATCCGAATTGGCGGGGTGAGGGTCACGCTCATGGTTCTCCTATCGGCAATCCGTGCGAGGGGCTTTATGGAGCAATAAGAAGGGGCGCGGTCTCCCGCGCCCCTTCGTCACGCTCTATTACATGCCTCGTCTTACTAGCAGGTCCCAGGCACCGGGTCGGTGTTGCCTGGCCCGACGATCTTAAAGGTCGAGCCGCTCTCCGTGGCCTGGATGCAGTAGCCGGTGCCACCGCCCGTGACGGTCGGGACGACGTCGACGTTGGCGTCGATGGCCTGAAGCTTCGCGAGGGTCATGCCGGTGTAGCTGCCCGCTCCCCCGCCGTCTACCACTTCTGACGCGAAATACGCCTCGACCGCGGGCAGAGCGGCTCGCGCGTCTGCCTTCGCCGCGCTGTCCGCTGCGCGACCACGGAACCCGAGGTACGAGGGAACGGCGATCGCGAGCAGGATGCCGATGATGATGATCACGACGAGGAGCTCGATCAGGGTGAAGCCCTGCTCGGTGTTCCCGTCGAGACGCTGGCGGATCCGCTTGAACATGAGGTGGTTCTCCTTCCGCAGGTTGATAAAGGGGTGCATGCGGTTGCCGGACAGGAATCGGCGCTCGAGGAGGCGCGCCCTACCCCAAATTGGGTGATTCGAGAGTGACCTCATGGGGGAGATGCGGCGGCGACCGGCGTCGCTGCCGGATCCGGCTCAAGGTCAGGGTTTGCGGTGCCGATAGCCACCCTGTTCATGGACGCGCCAATGACGATCGACGATTTGCTCAGACGCGCGGTGGAGGCCGATGCATCGGATCTCCACCTCGTGCCGGGCGCCCCACCTGCCATCCGCGTGCATGGCGACCTGCGCTCGCTCGAAGGCACCGAGCCCCTGAAGGTCGACGCGACGCGCGCCCTTCTCTACCGCGTCCTCTCCAGCGAGCAGCAGAAGCAGCTGGAGATCTCGCGCCAGCTCGACTTCTCGCACGGCGTCCCCGGGCTCGCTCGCTTCCGCGTCAACGTGCACTTCCAGCGCAACTCCCTCGCGGCGGCTTTTCGCCACGTTCCCGAGGAGCTGCGAACACTCGAAGAGCTAGGCCTGCCCGGTTCGCTCCGCGACCTTGCGATGAAGCCGCGCGGACTCGTGCTCGTGACCGGGCCGACCGGCTCCGGGAAGTCGACCTCGCTCGCGGCGATGGTGGACGAGGTCAACCGTGTAAAGCCCCATCACATCCTGACGATCGAGGACCCGATCGAGTTCGTGCACCGGCACAAGCGCTGCGTCGTCACCCAGCGCGAGATCGGCCCCGACGCTCCCAGCTTCGCCGAGGCGCTCCGGGCAGCGCTCCGGCAGGACCCCGACGTGATCCTCCTCGGCGAGATGCGCGACCTCGAGACGATCAGCACCGCTTTGACCGCCGCCGAGACGGGCCACCTCGTTCTCGCGACGCTGCACACGCAGAGCGCGCCTTCGACCATCGACCGTGTCATCGACGTCTTTCCTCCCACACAGCAGGAGCAGGTGCGGATGCAGCTCGCGAACACCCTCCAGGGGATCGTCACGCAGACGCTCCTGCCAACGGTTGATGGAGCCGGCCGCGTCGCCTGTCTCGAGATCCTCTTCCCTGACGATGCCGTCAGGAACCTCATCCGGCAGGGCAAGGTCGAGCAGATCTACTCGGTCATGCAGACCTCGACTCAGCGTGGGATGCAGACGATGGAGCACGGCCTCACCGAGCTCCTTCGCAAGCGCATCGTCACCCTCGAGAGCGCGCTCGCCGTATCGAGCCGCCGGGAGCAGCTCCTCGGGATGCTCGAGCGCGGCGGGATCCCCGTCGACCTTTCGTCGGCGGACAATCAGTCCGCATCGCCTTCGTCGTCGCTCCGGCTGGCGGGGAGCGCGTGATGGAGCTCCGCCGACGCAAGGAGAAGGTCGAGGCGCGTCCCAAGGAGCAGAAGCGCGCCAAGAAGCTCATCGGGCTGAAGATCGGCGCTTCGCAGATCGCTGCGGCACGCGTCGTCAACAACGGTACGGCGGAGCTCGTCGAAGCAGTACGCGAGCCTCTCGAGCCCGGCGTCGTCGTGTCCGGCGAGATCCGCGACGCGGATGCGCTCGCCGGCGCGCTGTCGCGATTCTTCGAGCTCCACAAGCTTCCGAAGAAGGGCATCCGGCTCGGGATCTCCAACAACCGCATCGGCGTCCGCGTGTTCGAGATCGAAGGAGTCGGAGACGCGCGACAGCTCGAGAACGCCGTTCGCTTCCGGGCCGAGGAGGTGCTGCCGATCCCGCTCGACGAAGCGGTGCTCGACTGGGTCGTGCTCGAGGACGGGATGCGCGAAGACGGCACCTCGTTCAGGCGGATTCTCCTCGTGGTCGCGTATCGCGAGGTCGTCGAGCGCTACTTGCAGGCCTGCCGCGGCGCAGGGCTCGAGGTCGTCGGCATCGATCTCGAGGCGTTCGCGCTCCTGCGTTCCCTCTCCGCACCGGGCGACACTCTCGCCGGCGAGGGCGCGTTGGTCGCGATCGCGGTCGGTCACGACCGTACGACGATCGCGGTCTCGACCGGGGAGTTCTGCGAGTTCACGCGCGTCGTGGACTGGGGCGGCTGGTCGCTCAATGTCGCTGTCGCCCGCGAGCTCGACAAGGCGCCGAGTGAGGTCGAGTCGATCAAACGGCAGCTGTCGTTCTCAGGTGACGTCGTGATCGATGGGCTGACGCCGGAGCAGAGCGCAAAGGCCAACGAGGGAATCCAGCGTGCGCTGGCCGCATTCGCGCGCGAGCTCATCGCGTCACTTCACTTCTACCAGGCGCAACCGGGAGCGCTCGGGATCGGGGAGATCGTCCTAACCGGTGGAACGGCGCAGATGCCGGGCTTCACCGAGGCTGTCGGTCGACTGATCGGCGCGCCTGTGCGCCTCGGTGACCCGTTTCGGCGTGTGAAAGTCGGTCGAAGCGTCCCTGACAGGACCCAGTCCGGCTCGCTGGCGATCGCAATCGGCCTCGGGATCGAGGACTGATAGTGCGCGCAGTCAACCTCCTCCCCCGAGACGAGAAGCGCGAGCGCATCCAGGGCGCGCGCGTTCCGCTCTTTGCGGCCTTCGGTGGTGTGATCGTCGTCACCGCGTTGGCGATGTTCCTTGCCTCGTCCGCAGCGGGCGATGCGACCGATAGCCGCACCGAGCTCCAAGCCGTCGAAGCCGCGATCAGGAAGCTGCCCAAGAGCCAGCAGCAGTCGGTAACCCAGGGATCCCTCGTCCGTGAGCGCTCGGATCGCGTAGCCGCCCTCGCCGCTGCCCTGACGACGCGCGTCGCCTTCGACCGCGTGCTGCGTGAGATCTCGTTCGTGCTTCCCGAGGACACCTGGCTGACGTCGCTCGACGCGACGGCGCCCGCAAGCGTCGTCCTTGTCGCTGACGGAGCGGCCCCGCCGCCGCCTCCCACGAACACGACGGCGACCCCCGCCGGCGTCACGATCGAAGGCGCGACCTACTCGCACGCCTCCGTGGCGCGTTTTCTCGCACGTCTGAACCTTCTCCCGTCGCTCGAGAACGTCCGTCTCGCGTCGAGCGCCCGCGTCGAGCCGCTGACGGAATCGCAGAACGGTCAAGGAACGGGCCAGTCGCAGAGCGGCCCAGGAACGGCCGAGTCCCAGGCGCCGCGCAGGCCGTTCGTGACGTTCATCGTCTCGGCATCACTGAGAACTGAAGCGACGCGATGAGAGGCCGCGTCGGAACACTCTCTCCCCGCGCGCTGAAGATTGCCGCGATCGGCGCCGTCCTGCTGTATGCCGCGGTGGTCTGGCTCTTCATGGTCTCGCCGAAGCGCGGCGAGGCAACCGCGGCACGGGCAGAGGTGGCCGCTGCGGAGATCAGGTTGGCCGAAGCGGGGGCGACATCGAGCCGGCCCGGGACCGAAGGCGCGCCCGTCGCCGATGTTTTTCGCCTCGCCAAGGCCATGCCCGCGAGCGCCGACCAGTCCAGCCTCGTGCTCGAGCTGAGCAAGCTCGCGCAGGCAAGTGGCGTCACGCTGCGCGTGATCACGCCGCAGGAGCCCCTCGCGGGGGTGGGCGGGCCGACGCTCATCCCGATCTCGGTGACCGTCGGCGGTAGCTACTTCAAGATCTCGAAGTTCGTGCAACGCACCCAGGCGCTCGTCGCGGTGCGTAGGGGGAAGATCGTCGCGAAGGGCCGGCTCTTGGCCGTGCAGAGCCTTGCTCTCACCGAATCCCAGACCGAGAGCTTCCCGTTTCTCGACGCGACGATGGTCCTGCACGCGTACGTCTACGACGGACCGATCGTGCCAGCAGAGACGCCAAACCCACCCCAGGAAGAGGCCGAGCCTACGACGTCGGCGGCGGGGAGCACATCCTGATGGCCAAGGCGAATCCACGCGCGGCCCGCGAGCGCAAACAGAAGATCTTCGTCGCCGTCGGCGGCCTGCTGCTCCTCGCCATGCTCGCGATCCAGCTGCCCAAGATCCTCGGCGGCTCCTCGACCGAGGCTGCTGCCACGACCGAGACGACGCTGACCGGCGAGTCGACACCCGGCTCGGGAACTCCGAGCACCGCCATTCCGACGTCCTTGGTCGATACCGACCGGCGCATCCAAGCCGGCCGGGGCCAGCTCAGCTCCTTCGGCGTGTTCGGCCGGAAGGATCCTTTCGTCCAGCAGCTCCAGACGCCGGACAGCGCGCCGCCGAGTGACGGTGGTGGAAGTGCCGCCGGCGACGCCAGCGGCGGAGGCGATAACGTGGACACGTCACCCCCCGGCGCGGACGAGCCACCGCCCACCGAGGACTTCTCGACCGACGACCCCGCGGCTCCCGCGGTGACCGTCATCTCCGTCAACGGCACGCGGCAGGCGCTCGCCGCCGGAGCCGTCTTCCCGGCGGCGGACCCGGTCTTCGTGCTGATCGCCGAGAACCCGAAGGCGAAGACGGTCGTCGTCGGCATCGCCGGAGGCTCGTACGCGAATGGCGCCGGCGGAACGAAGCTCAAGGTCGGAAAGCCTCTGATCCTCGTGAACACGAGCACGGGAGCGCGCTACCGGCTCGTTCTGGTCGCGGTCGGCGAGGGCGCGCCCGCCGCCAAGCCCGACGCCGATCCCGACAAGCCGTAACTTCATGGCTGCGTTCGCCTACAACGCGATCAACTCACTCGGGCTCGAGTCGGTGGGTGAGATCACCGCGCCGGACCGCTCGTCCGCCCGGGAGCAGCTGCTCCAGCGTGGCCTGCGTCCGGTCGAGTTGGACCAAGTCGACGACGACACCTCGGGGGGGCGCCGCAAGAAGGTGAAGCAGCGCTCGCTACAGGTCTTCTCGCGGCAGTTTGCGACGATGATCGACGCGGGGCTGAACATCGTCTCGGCGCTCTTGATCCTCGAGCAGCAGACGGACGACAAGGCGCTCGCCGAGGTGACCCGTGAGGTGCGCGCGGCCGTCGAGGGCGGCATGCTCCTCTCCCAGGCGATGGCGCAACACCCGAAGGTGTTTGACCGTTTGTACGTCGCAATGGTCGAAGCCGGCGAGGCGGCGGGCATCCTGGACAAGGTTCTCGACCGCGTTGCACTCCAGATCGAGAAGGAGATGAAGATCAAGCGCCGCGTCAAGGGGGCGATGATCTATCCGACCCTCGTCATGTGCTTCGCCTTCCTCGTGCTCGCCGGGATGCTGACGTTCCTCGTCCCCATCTTCGAGGGCATCTTCGCGGACCTGGACGGCGAGCTGCCCATTTTGACCAAGATGATCGTCGCCGCCTCCGACGTGTTCCGCGGCTACTGGTTCATCGTCTTCCCTGGGATCGGCGGCACGATCTACGGCTTTCGACGCTGGAAGAAGACCCCGGCCGGAAGGCAGGTGTGGGATCGCTTCAAGCTGCACGCTCCGGCCGGAATCGGCAAGGTCGTCCTGAAGGTCGCGATGGCGCGCTTCTCGCGCACGCTCGCGACCCTGGTCGCCGCCGGCGTCGACATCATCAAGGCGCTCGAGATCTCCGGCCAGACCGCGGGCAACTGGGTGGTCGAGTCGGCCCTCGTCGATGTGCGCGCGAAGGTTCACCAGGGAATCCCGATCGCCCAGCCCCTGATCGAGAACCCCGTCTTTCCCCCGCTCGTCTCGCAGATGGTCAAGGTGGGTGAGGAGACCGGGGAGCTCGAGAAGATGCTGGACAAGATCGCCGACTTCTACGAGGACGAGGTGGACGCCTCCATCCAGTCGCTCACATCGATTGTCGAGCCGCTGATGATGATCGGCGTCGGGCTCGTCGTCGGGATCATCATCATCGCCATGTACATGCCGATGTTCAAGCTGCTCCAGCTCGTCGAGTAGCGTCCGCGTCATGACGGCAGGGGGGTCGTCGATCCTGGAGGTTCAGCGTCTGCTTGCGGTGCTCGCCACCAGGCGGCGTGCCGCCGAGGCGGGAACGGCCTTCGGCGAGGGGGCCGAGGCGATGGCGAGGACCGCGGCGAGCGTAGTCACAGTGGAGCTCGACCCCGAGCGCGCAGCGCTGGCGGCAGAGCGGCTCGCGCCTTACGAGAACGTCGAGTTGCTCGTCGGCGACTGGCGGGAGCTGCTTCCGCCGCGCGGCCCGTTCGACCTTCTCTTCCTCGACGCGGGCGGCTTCAAGCACGTACCCGCCGAGGGAGAGGATCTGGTGCTCGGCCTGCTTGTGCCGGGTGGGCTTCTGGTGATGGACGACCTTACTCCCGACTCGCCCGGTTTCGATCCTGTTCGGGAGTGGGCACGCCGTCAGCCGCGGGTCGAGGCGGTGGAGGTGCTGACGACGCCAGCAACTTCGGTACTGGTGATCGCGCGACTCTAGGCTGCTCGGCAGTCGCCGCACGCGCCACGGAGGACGACATCGTGCGCGGCGACCTCGTAGCCACGGCCGCCTGCAACTCGCTCGAGGGCCTGCTCGAGAGCGGTGTCCTCGAACGGCTCCACCTTGCCGCAGTCGTCGCACACGAGGTGGTGGTGATGGTCGCCGCGCGGGTCGACCCGTTCGAAGCGGGACATCCCGTCGCCCAGGTCCACGCGTTGCGTGAGGCCAAGCGCATCGAGACTTTCGAGCGCGCGGTAGACGCTCGCGACTCCCACTCTCGACCCCTCGGAGCGCACGGCGTCGTGGATCTCTTGGGCGGAGAGACAGCAGTCCTGGCGGCCGAGCAACTCGACGACAACGCGACGGGCGCCGCCGCTGCGCCCGGTTTCGGCGCGCATCCGCGCGAGAACATGATCGGTCCACGCTTCGGGCATGGACGATAATGATACCCGTTCTCAACGACGTGCTAGCTTGGCGACGGCATGCGTGCGCTCTGTCTCGTGGTGCTTGTGCTGGCCGGCTGTGGCCGAAGCAGCGGCGACGACTCCAAAACTGTGGTCGCCGCCTTCTATCCCCTTGCCTGGGCAGCCGAGCAGATCGTCGCCGAGGGAACCGACGTCCGGAACCTCACGCCTCCAGGCGCGGAACCGCACGATGTCGAGCTCTCGCCGCGCGACGCCGAGACGATTCGCGAGGCGGGCGTCGTTCTCTATGCCGGAGGTGGATTCCAGCCGGCGGTCGAGGATGCCGTCTCGCACCGGAAGGGGCTCTCCCTCGACCTCCTCGACGGTGAGCGCGACCCACACATCTGGCTCGATCCGTCGCGGTTTGCCGGGGTCGTCGGCGAGATCGGTCACGCCCTCGGCCGCCCGGAACGCGCGGCTGAGGTCGCGGCTCGGCTCCTGCGACTGGACGCGAGCTACCGGCGTGGCTTGGAGCAATGCAAGCGGAGGACTCTGGTCACGAGCCATGCCGCATTCAGCCACCTCGCCGCCCGCTACGGTCTGACGCAGCTCTCGCTGACGGGCGACTCGCCGGAGGCCGAGCCCGGGCCACGCGAGCTCGAGCAGCTGATCGACGACGTACGAGCCTCCGGTGCGACCACCGTGTTCGCGGAGCCGCTCGTCTCGGATCGCATCGCGCAGACCGTCGCGCGAGAGGCGGGCGCCGGCGTCGCCGTCCTCGATCCGCTCGAGGGTCTTGGCGACGAGCGGCTGGCGGCGGGGGAGGACTATCTCAGCGTGATGCGCGACAACCTCGCCGCTCTCGAGGGAGCGCTCGGATGTCGCTAGCGGTCGAGCTCGAAGGTGTCTCGTTCGCCTACCGAGCGGGCCAACATGTGCTGGAGCGCGTCGATCTCGAGATCGGGGAAGGCGAGTTCGTCGCCATCGCCGGGCCGAACGGAGGCGGCAAGACGACGCTCGTTCGGATCGTCCTCGGCCTCGAGCGGCCCTCGCACGGGACGGCGTCTCTCTACGGCGAGCCCGCCCACCGCTTCTCCCGTCGCCGCACGCTCGGGTACCTGGCGCAACGCTCGGAGCTCGGCGGGGACGCTCCGGCGACGGTGCGCGAAGTGGTCTCGGCCGGACGCCTCGCTGCAGGAGGACTCCTGGGCCCGCTGCGGCGTCGAGACCGGGAGCTAGTCAGCGAGGCCATCGAGCGGGTGGGGCTCGGCGAGGTCGCAGACACACCGGTTCGAACGTTGTCCGGAGGGATGCAGCAGCGGGCATTCATCGCGAAGGCCCTCGCCGGCGAGCCGTCGATTCTCGTGCTCGACGAGCCGACGACCGGTGTCGACGCAGAGTCGCAGGAGTCGCTCGCGTCGCTCCTCGCCCAGCTCCACTCGGAGCTCCGTGCCACGATCCTCTACGTCTCACACGAGTTCGGAGCGGTGGAGCACTTCGTCGAGCGCTTGGTGCTCGTGCGACGCACGATCGTCTTCGACGGCCCACCGCATGCCCTGCCGGGCGTCTGGCACGACCCGTCGCATGCCCATGCTTGAGCTCGAGTTCATGCGCCTCGCACTGGGTGCGGGGGTGGTCGTCGGTGTCCTCGCTCCCGCGGTCGGGTTCTTCCTCGTCCAGCGCCGTCAGTCCTTGGTCGGCGACGGAATCGGGCACGTTGCCTTCGCCGGGGTTGCCGCGGGAATCCTGCTGGACGTCTCTCCGATCCTCACCGCGCTCGTGGCCGCGCTACTCGGCGGTATCGCCATCGAGTTCCTGCGCTCGAAGGGAAAGACGGCAGGAGATCAAGCTCTCGCGCTCGTCTTCTACACGGGAATTGCGGCCGGCGTCGTGCTCGTCTCCGCCGCCGGCGCGCTCAACGTCGATCTCTTCCAGTACCTGTTCGGGTCCATCCTCACGGTGACGCAAACCGATCTGGCGGTCATCGCCGCCCTCGGTGCAGTGGGGCTGGCGACCGTCGGGCTCCTCTATCGCCCACTGGCCGGCATCGTCGTGGACGAGGAGGGGGCCCGTGTCGCCGGGGTACCGATCGGCACACTCAACATCACGGTGGCGGCGCTCGCCGCGGTGACGGTGGCCCTGTCTATGCGCGTGGTCGGAATCCTGCTCGTGGCTGCGCTGATGGTGCTTCCGGTGAGCGCAGCCAGCCGAATCGCGTGGAGTATGCGTTCGACGTTTCTGCTCTCGATCGCGATCGGTCTCGCCTCCGTGCTGTCCGGGCTGACGATCTCGTATTACGCGGATCTGCCTCCGGGTGGAACGATCGTTCTCGTCGCGGCGGCGGCATTCGGAATCGGCGCAGCCGCAGGCGCTCTACGCGGCCGCTGAGGCGCCGAGAGCGGCTACGTTCGCGCCCGGCTCGTGGCAGTCGCGGCAGCGCGCCTCGTACTGCTCGGCTGCTCCGACGACAACAGTCTCACCTGAGTAGGGCGCCGGTTTGCCGTCGACGAGCCGCTGCGTCGTCGTTGCCGGGCCACCACAGCGGTGGCAGACCGCCTGCAGCTTGTCGACGAACTCGGCGTGCGAGAGCAGCTCGGGAATCGGGCCGAAGGGAAGCCGTCGAAAGTCTTGATCGAGCCCTGCGGCGACCACCCGGGCACCGTTCTCGGCGAGCTCGAGCGACGCGGATATGACGCTGTGCTCGAAGAACTGCACCTCGTCGATCCCGACCACTTCGAAGCCTTGGGCGCGCGCGACGAGCTCCGCGACCGAGGACACGGGAACGCCTCGCATCCGCGCGCCGGCATGGCTGACGACGTCGGCGGCGTCGAAGCGGTTGTCGATCTTCGGCTTGAAGATGACCACGCGCTGGCCGGCGATCTCGGCTCGGCGAAGCCGGCGGATCATCTCCTCGCTCTTCCCCGAGAACATCGGCCCGCAGATGACTTCGAGCCAGCCGCCGCGCTGCGGGGGTATCCGGATCACGGCCGCGATCCTACGAGTTGAATCGGTCGGAGCAACTTTTGGGTAGGTGTCCCGTAACGATCCGGTGAAGGCCCTGTCCACCGGCGCGTGTTGCAGCCACGCTGACGGCGTGAGACTTGCGCTCATCGCCTGCCGCTCGACCCCGACCAACGACGCGCTCTCGGATGCGCCCGCCGACGGTTTGACCTGGGAGCCGATGACTCCACGGCGCGCGCTCGAGGTTCTGCGCCCTGGGGACGCTGCGCTCGGTCGCCTGGACGTGCTTCCCACCCTCGACGGCATGGACGACGGCCTCTGGGCGCTGGGGGCGCTCGCGGCGCGCGGCGTTCACGTGTTGAACGACCCGGCTGCGCTGCTCGCAGCCCACGACAAGCTCCTGACCGCTCGAGTGCTCCGGCGCCGCGCTGTCGTTCATCCCGCGACGATCCACGTGCGGAACGGGAGAGCCGTGCCTCGGCCGCCGCATCCAGTCGTGCTGAAGCCGCGCTACGGGAGCTGGGGCCGAGAGGTGCACCGGTGCGAAGGGGCCGCGTCACTCTCGGAGGCGCTCGCCCGGGTGCGCGCAAACAGCTGGTACATCCGGCATGGCGCGCTCGTCCAGGAGCTCGTCACGCCGCAGGGTTACGACCTGCGGGTCCTGGTTGCCGCCGGGAGGATCGTCGGGGCCGTGTATCGGGTGGCCGCGGAGGGCGAGTGGCGAACCAACGTGGCGCTCGGCGGCGTGCGCCGACCTGTGCTCGATCCTCCCCGTGGGGCTTCAGGCGTTGCGCTCGCCGCCGCTCGGGCGATCGGCGCCGCCCTCGTTGGTGTCGACCTATTGCCGGACGGGCTCGGTGGGTGGGTCGTCGCGGAGCTGAACGGCGCGGTCGAGTTCACGACCGAGTACGCGCCATGGGGCGACGTCTTCGCGGAGACATCACTCGCGCTCGCTCGCGAGGCGCGGGCGAGGCGGGAGCTGCGGGCGGCGTTCGCGTCTCCGGCGGCCGCGTGAAGCCTCTAGCTTACGAAGTCCTGCAGCGCCCGTGCCAGCGGCCAGGCGCCTTCCGAGGTATTCGAGATGACCGTGCACGTCCGGCGACTACCGGGGTCGTGAAGGGTGCGAAACGAGACCCCGGCGTCATGGCCCTCGAGGATCACGGTGCTGCTCGACTCGTCCAGCCAGAATCCCAAGCCGTAGCGCTTCGACTCCGACGGCACCTCGCTTCGGGGCCTGACCAGCTCGGACACCCAGCCCGTCGAGACGATCTTCCCCGCGAAGAGCGCGGCCCAGAACGACTCGAAGTCGGCGACCGTCGAATAGATGCCGCCGTCCCCGCTGCCGAGCACGGGGAGGTGGAAGACGTTCGTCCGCCACCCCTCGGTCGACAGGTACCCGAGCGCGGTCCTGCTGGGGAGCTCGTCCGAGCGTAGGAACGCGGTGTCTTCCATCCCGGCGGGCTCGCAGACGCGATCTCGTACGAGCGCGTGAAAGGGGACGCCGCTCACCCGCTCGGCGATCAACGCCAGCACCACATAGCCGCCGTTGCAGTATGAGAAGCGCTCGCCGGGGGCGAACTTCGCCGAGTGCCCGTCGAGGACTGCGAGATAGCTCTCGGTCGAGACGAGGTCGTGCACGGGAACCGCGAGCACGTAGTCCGCGATGTCCCCGCCTTCATCCTCATCGAAGTAGTCGCCGATTCCCGAGCGGTGCGCCAGGAGGTGCTCGACTGTCACGGCATCGTCGATGAGCGGAAGCTCGTTTCCGAGGACGCTTCGAGCCGTCGTCGAAAGCTCGAGCGAGCCCTCTTCGACGAGGCTGGTCACCGCCAGCGCGGTGAGCCCTTTCACCCCACTCGCGATGGCGAACCGGGTGTCGAGCGCGTTCTCGACACCTAACGCGCGGTTGGCCATCCCGTACGCGGACGCGACCTCGATCTCACCGTCCCGGTCAACGCGTACTACGCCCGAGAACCGATGCTCGTGCGCGGCCTGCTCGACGACGTCGCGCACGTGTCGCATGGGCGCTCAGAGTACTCGCGTAGCACGCGAAGCCGCAGTGACGCGCTGCTACACTCTTGCGCGCGCGGCGGCGTAGCTCAGTTGGTTAGAGCAGCGGAATCATAATCCGCGTGTCGCAGGTTCGAGTCCTGCCGCCGCTACTCGCAACCTCTCTGCACGCAACCCGACTAAACGAGAACGGATAAATGGCAACCGGAGTTCGAGTCGCGATCACGCTCGCCTGCACCGACTGCAAACGGCGTAACTACCAAACCCAGAAGTCGAAGCGGAACTCACCGGACCGGGTCGAGTTCCGGAAGTACTGCCGCTGGTGCGGCACGCACACCGCACATCGCGAGACCAGGTAGACGTTGGCGCGAGAGACACGAAAGCAGAGGCGCGCCGCCCGGGCCGCCGCCGACGGCGCCGCAGCCGGACGCCGCAGCCGTCAGCTGCAGGTCCGTCCGGCGCAGCAGCCGGTCAAGCAGCAGACCGGGAGAAAGGCGCAGCAGCCGCGCGGACAGTTCGTCCGTGAGTCTGCTGCCGAGCTCAGAAAGGTCGACTGGCCGAGCCGTGCTCAGACCTTCCAGGGGGTTATCGTGGTGATCATCGCCTGCGTGATCGTCGCCTCCTACCTCTGGGGCCTCGACCAGATGTTCCGTCCCCTCGTCGACCGCGTTCTTCTCTAGGAGAGCTTGCACATGTTCCTTTGGTACGTCATCAACACCTACTCCGGACACGAGAACAAGGTGAAGACCAACCTCGAGCACCGGATCGTGTCGCTGAACCAGGCTCCCGCGTTTCGCCGGGTCGTCGTCCCCACCGAGCAGGTGATCGAGACGAAGGACGGACAGAAGGTGCAGGCCGAGAAGCGCGTCCTTCCGGGCTACGTGCTCGTGAACATGAACATGTCGGACGAGTCCTGGACGGTCGTGAAGGGCACCCCCGGGGTCACCGGGTTCGTCGGAGCGGGCGCCAAGCCCGTGCCGCTCTCGCAGCCCGAAGTCGACCGGATCCTCCACCACGGCGCTCCGACCGGAGGGCAGGGGCAGAAGGCAGTTGTCGAGTTCTCTCTGGGCGAGTCGGTGAAGGTCACCTCAGGCCCGCTTTCGGACTTCGACGGCGAGATCGTCGACGTCAACCCGGATCAGCAGAAGCTGAAGGTGCTCGTCGACATCTTCGAGCGCCAGGTTCCGGTGGAGCTCAGCTTCGACCAGGTGAAGAAGATCGACTGATGGCGAAGAAAGTCCTCACCCTCATCAAGCTGCAGATCCCCGGTGGACAGGCGAATCCGGCACCCCCGGTCGGTCCCGCACTGGGCCAGCACGGCGTGAACATCATGGAGTTCTGCAAGGCGTTCAACGCGCAGACAGCTCAGGAGAACGGGCGCATCACCCCGGTCGAGATCACGGTCTTCGAGGACCGCTCGTTCACGTTCATCACGAAGACGCCACCCGCTGCGGTGCTCATCAAGGAAGCGCTCGGTCTCGAGTCGGGCTCGGGCGAGCCGAACCGAGAGAAGGTCGGCAAGCTCACGCAGGCCCAGCTTCGCTCCATCGCGGAAACGAAGATGCCCGACTTGAATGCGCGCGACGTCGACCAGGCGATGAAGGTCATCGCCGGAACCGCGCGCTCGATGGGCGTGGACACCGACCTATGAGCAACTCTCGCTTCTCGCTCGCGTTCGCCAGCCACATGGTGACGGAAACCATGTTTTCCCTCGGAGCCCCCTCCTTCTCGAGAGCGTGGGAAACCTCCCGGTTCCCCACGCCCCTCCCCGCCCATGGGCGAAAGGCGTACCGATGAGCATCCATGGGAAGCGCTATCGCGCCGCACACGAGAAGATCGACCGCGAGCGCGCGTACGCGCCGCTCGAGGCGGTCCGAATTCTCAAGGAAGCCGAGGGCGCGCGCTTCGACGAGACCGTCGAGGCGCACTTCCGGCTCGGTCTGAACGTGCGCCACGCCGACCAGCAGCTCCGCGGCACGATCATGCTGCCGCACGGGATCGGCAAGGACGTCCGCGTCGCGGTCTTCGCCGAAGGCGAGAAGGCGCGCGAGGCGGAAGATGCCGGCGCGGACATCGTCGGCTCGGCCGATCTCGCCACTCGCATCGAGGAGGGTTTCCTCGATTTTGACGTCGCCATCGCGACGCCTGATCAGATGGGTGTCGTCGGCAAGCTCGGACGCGTGCTCGGCCCACGTGGACTGATGCCGAACCCGAAAACGGGGACGGTCACGTTCGACGTCGGCAAGGCCGTGTCGGACTCGAAGGCGGGGAAGCTCGAATACCGCACCGATCGCGGCGGGAATGTTCACCTCCCGATTGGCAAGAAGAGCTTCGAGGAGCGAGCCCTGCTGGAGAACTACGCCGCGCTCATCGAGGAGATCGTGCGGGCCAGGCCGTCGGCGGCGAAGGGTCGCTACATCAAGCAGATCACGCTGACGACGACGATGGGTCCGGGAATCCACGTCGACTCGACGAAGATCCGAGACATCGCAGAGGAGCTCGAGGAAGCTACAGTCTCGGCCTAGCTACAGACGTTTCCCGCCAAAGACCGCTGGCAGCCCCCAGAGAGAAGAATCCGGGGGCGGAGGTCCAGCCGAGGCAGGTTCTCATGGGCTCGCTCGCCCGCAAGGACCCGCCTCGTGCGGGTTTCGTCATTTCAAGGAGGAACTCACGTGCTGAAATCCGACAAGGAACGAATCATCTCCGAGCTCGCTTCGGACTTGAAGGGCGCAGAGACGCTGATCGTCGCCGACTACCGCGGGCTCACGAACAAGCAGCTCGAAGCGCTTCGCGACGACCTGCTCCAGCACGGCGCGCGCTTTCGCATCGTCAAGAACACGCTGACCCGGCGGGCCGCCGCGGAGGCGGGGGCGGACGCGCTGCTCGTGATGCTCGAGGGGCCGACCGCCATCGCCTTCATCGAGTCGGGTGGCGATCCCGCGGCCGTGGCCAAGGCGCTCGCGACGAAGGCGAAGGAGACCAACGTGCTGACGTTGCGCGGGGGAATCCTCGAAGGCAAGACGTTGTCGGGCGAGGAGGTCGACCGGCTCGCGACCTTGCCGCCCATGGACGTGCTGCGTGGCCAGCTCGTCGGTGCGATCGTCGCCCCGCTGACCCAGCTCGTGGGGCTGGTGAACGCGCCGCTCCGAAACCTGCATGGCCTGCTCGACGCACGCATCGAGCAGCTCGAGGAGCAAGGCGAGGTCTCGACCTCGGCTACATCCGAGACGGAAGGCGCGCCCAGCGACGAGCAGGCAGCCGACGAATCTCAACCCGAGACACCGCCAGATTCCGCCTCAGCGGAATCTGGCGCCCCCGAAACCGCGGCCGAGCTCACACCCGCTGAACCCCCGACACAAGACGCACAAGCTGAACCCCCGACACAAGACGCAGAAGAAGAGGAGGAGTAATGGCCACCGATGTTTCCAAGGTGCTCGACACGCTCGGCAAGATGACTGTGCTCGAGCTCGTCGAGCTGAAGAACGCGATCGAGGAGGAGTGGGGAGTCACCGCCGCCGCGCCGGTGGCGATGGCCGCCGCCGGGCCTGCGGGCGACGGCGCGGCGGCGGAGGAGGAGAAGGATTCCTTCGACGTCGTCCTCACCGCCGTGGGCGACAAGAAGATCCAGGTGATCAAGGTCGTGCGTGCGATCACCGGGCTCGGCTTGAAGGAGGCGAAGGACCTGGTGGACGGCGCCCCGAACGCGGTCAAGGAAGGCGCCGCCAAGGAAGAGGCGGACACGATCAAGGGTCAACTCGAGGAAGCCGGCGCTTCCGTCGAGCTCAAGTAGCCCCTGGCTGTAGGGGCCGGGTACGCCGGCCCCTACAGCGACGGTCTTCGCACCTGGTCGGGCTCAGCGCCGGCCCTTGCCCCGTCCGCTACACTCTCCCAACGCACCCCATCCGCTCCACAAGCGGTTGCGGCGGGGTGTGCTCGTGCGCTATCCTCCGTGGTTCCGCCGAGGTCTCGTCCGTCCAACCCTGCACGTCGTTAAGGGAGGCTGTCACATTTGAGCAGCGTTGCTGTCG